>JAISUA010000204.1 GCA_031272305.1 Clostridioides sp. | reverse complement strand
CTTTGATATGAATAAACTTAAATCTTGTGTTAGAGAAGCTGTTATTGCGTTGAATGACGTTTTAGATGAAGGACTTAATCTACATCCATTACAAGAACAAAGAGAATGTGTATTTAAATATAGACAAATAGGTCTTGGTGTAATGGGAATAGCAGATATGCTTATAAAAATGGGAATGAGATATGGTGATGACGATTCTATAAAACTTTGCGACAAAATAGCTAGTACAATGCTAAATGAGGCTGTAAAAGAATCAGCTTTGATTGCAAAAGAGTATGGAACATTCCAAGCATATGATTACAAAACTATTTCTGAATCTGAATTTTACAAAAATAATCTAGATGACGCTGCAAAAGAAATGGTCAAAAAATATGGACTTAGAAATTCTCAATTATTAACAATACCTCCTACAGGATCCATTTCAACTATGTTAGGAATAAGTGGAGGAATAGAACCTATATTTAATATATCTTATATAAGAAAGACTGAAACACTTCACGATGAAGATGTTTATTACAAAGTATATACACCTATTGTCAAAGAATATATGGATTTTGCAGGAATAACAGAAGAAAAAGACCTTCCAGAGTATTTTGTAACTGCAATGAATATAGATCATTTCGATAGGATAAGAATGCAAGAAACTTGGCAAAAATATATTGATGCTTCTATATCATCTACTATCAATATACCTTATGAAACTAGTGTTGAAGAAGTATATAAAATTTATATGAAGGCTTGGGAAGCAGGACTAAAGGGTGTGACTATATTTAGAGATGGTTGCAAGAGAAGTGGAATACTTATAAATACTAAAGATAGTGAAAAAAATAAATCAAGTAAAAATGAAAAAACAAACAAAAATGAAAGTATAAATGAAAATGAAAGTATACAATCAAATTGTACAAATAATGAAAAAACAGATTCATTGAAGTGCGATGGCTGTGGTGATGGTTCAGATGAAATGGCTATGTCTGCCTATAGAGAAAATTTGAGCGAAAAATTTGTTTGTCCTGAATGTGGAGCAGAAGGGATTGCAAACACAGGTGGATGCACTATATGCTTAGCATGTGGATATAGTGGATGTAACTAATAGGAGAATATTATGAGTGAAGTAGAAGAATTTAGAAAAGAATTTAGTTCTCTAAATACAAAAGAAATAAAGAAAATACTGGATAATATTAACGTATCAGAGTATAATTTATATATTGATATTTTGAAAGAAGACAAAAGAAAATCTGTAAAAGATTTAGCGATAAAACTTGCAAATAAATTGGACAAGCAACTGAAGGAAGAAGAACGTCTTGAAAAAATAAATACGTTTGAAAATGAAGCTTATACAAAAGGTTATATGTATATAGGTGGAGTTGATGAAGCTGGGAGAGGACCTCTTGCAGGTCCTGTCGTAGCGGCAGTTGTAGTATTTGCAAAGGATACAAAAATAATTGGGGTAAATGATTCTAAAAAATTAAGTGAATCAAAGAGAAATGAGTTGTTTGAAATAATAAAAGATCAGGCTCTTGATTATGGTATTGGTATAGTTGGAAATGAAGAGATAGATAAATATAATATATTGAATGCAACTTATATGGCTATGAAAAAAGCAGTGAATTCTTTGAAAAACAAACCAGATTACCTTCTTATAGATGCTTGCCATATACCAGATTTAGAAATAGAACAAAATCCTATAATAAAGGGTGATGCTAAATCTATATCTATTGCAGCAGCGAGCATATTAGCTAAAGTAACAAGGGATAATTTGATGTATGAATATGACAAAATTTATCCTGAATATCACTTTGCGTCACATAAAGGGTATGGAACAAGGGAACATTATAAGGCTATCGAAGAATTTGGAATAACACCAATACACAGAAAAACATTTTTGAAGGGTTTGGTGTAATAATACTTGCTGTATTTTATCGATAAGATAAATTTAATTTTTAATATAAAAATACTGAATTTTATGATAAAAAATTTCGAAGGAGTGGTTTAAATGGATTATAAAGAAATGTTAAAAAACGCAAGAGAAAAGTTAAATGGAAGTTGTAGAGTATGTAAACAATGTAATGGAGTAGCTTGTGCAGGTGAAGTTCCTGGAATGGGTGGAAAAGATTCTGGTTATGCTTTTATAGAAAATTTCAATCGTCTTCAAGATGTAAAATTAAATATGAGGGTAATACATAGTGCTTGTAATCCTGATATGTCTGTAGAATTGTTTGGTCAAAAAATGGATATACCAGTGTATGCAGCTCCAATAACTGGGACTACTTTGAATATGGGTGGACTTGTATCAGAAAGAGAATATATAACTCCTGTAGTAAAAGGATGTAAGGAAAATGGTATTTGTGCTATGGTTGGAGATACAGCTATAGATGAATTTTTACTTGAAAATTTAGATGTACTTAAGGAAAATCAAGGTCATGGGATTGTATTTATAAAACCTTGGGACAATGAAAATGTTATCACAAAAATAAAAAAAGCAGAAGAAACAGGAGCTGTTGCAGTTGGAATAGATATAGATGGATGTGGACTTATCACATTATCGCTTTACGGAAAAAGTGTAAATCCAAAGACAGTTGACGAAATCAAAGAGCTAGTAAAATCAACAAAATTACCGTTTATATTAAAAGGAATAATGACAGTAGAAGATGCAGAAATGGCAGTAGAAGCAGGAGTAGCGGCTATAGTTGTATCAAATCATGGAGGAAGAGTAATCGATCAAACTCCAGCAACTTGCGAAGTACTTCCAGAGATAGCAAAGGCAGTCAAAGGTAAAGTAAAAATACTTGTAGATGGTGGAGTAAGAACAGGTGTAGACGTTGTGAAAATGATAGCACTTGGAGCAGATGCAGTACTTATTGGTAGACCATTTGTAACAGCTTCATTTGGTGGAGGAGAAGAAGGAGTGAAGTTATATATAGATAAGGTCAAAGCGGAAATGAGAAATGCAATGGTTATGACAGGATGTCAAAGTGTAGAGGATATAGATAGTAGAGTGATT
>JAISUA010000182.1 GCA_031272305.1 Clostridioides sp. | reverse complement strand
TGTAAACTTATTTATTACTTTTGTTTGATACAGTGTAAATATTTTGTGTAAACTTTTATTTCCATTGCATGAATATGATTTTTTTAACATTAGAAAAAGTTTATACAAACGTTTACACTCCTTCATTTGATTTTTATATATACTTATTTTGAATTTTTAGATTAATTCTTAAATCGACATTTTAAGTTTTTATCCGACAATATAATTATATACTATTTGTAAACAATTTTAAATATCAAAATACATTTTTTTATCTATTAATTACCATTATTAAATTAAAATTTTTATGAAATTAAAGGAATGATGAAATTTATTTTTAAATTTTATGGCTCTATAATATTAATTATCCATAAAATATTAATGAAAAGGTGATTTCCATAGCTAAATTATACTTAAAAATATATAATGGAATATTAATATAAATTTAAGCATAAAAAATAAATTTAAGCATAAAAAAATGATTAAACAAGAAAAAATATAATTAAACAAAAAAGTTGATGATATGTTTACAAGATTATACTTTAAACTTACCTTCACACATGATGTGAAGTAGCTAAAGAATCTAAAAACAATTTCATCAACTCTTTTGATTTTTGATCTTATAAAATTATAGTTATAATATTTGAACTTCCTTCATTGACTATTTTTTGAAGTGTTTTTTGCATCTTACGTCTTATTTCTTCTGGCATTGTATATAGTTTGCTTTGTAACTGCTCTTTAACCAAATCATTCAATGATTTTCCAAACATATTTGATTCCCAAAGATCATTAGGATCTTCTTCGAATACTTCGTTCAGATATTTAATCATTTCTTCACCTTGATTTTGGTTTCCTACTATAGGTGATACTTCTGTAGAAATATCAGCTTTTATAATGTGAAGAGAAGGTGCATTTGCCTTAAGTTTAATTCCATATTGTTTTCCTTGCTTGATTATTTCAGGTTGTTCAAGAGATAGTTCTTCAAGAGAAGGTGATACTACTCCATATCCACTCAATTTAGCATCAATAAGTGCATTTTCAACTTTGTCGTATTCTTTTTTTACTTTAGATAATTGAGTAATCAAATTCAATAATTGATGTTCTCCTGAAATTCTGAAACCACTCTTTTCTTCAAGTATTGTATAAAATAAATCTTGTTTTGCATCTACATCAATATTTACAAGACCTTCTCCCATTTCAACGTTTTCTTTACCTGTATCATTAAGAAATGCTAGTGCTGAGAATCCTTCTAGTATTTTTGATATATCTCTTATCTTGCTTAATTTGCCAATACTTTCTTTAAGTGAACCAATTATTTCACTTTTTACCCAGTGTTCATTTTCAAGACCTTCAATCCATTTTGGAAGATTTATTCTTATTTCTGTAATCGGAAAATCATCTAAAACTTCTTTCATTACGCCTTCTATATCTTCTTCATCCATTTTGACAACATCAAGAGGTTTTACAGGTACTTCATATTTTTCTTCAAGTTCTTTTCTAAGAAGTTTTGTTTCTTCGCTATTTGGATGAGTAGTATTTAATACAACAGCAAATGGTTTATTGATTTCTTTCAATTCATTTATTACTCTTTCTTCGGCTGATTCATAATCTCCTCTTTCAATTCCTGTGATTGAACCATCAGTCAAAACTACTATACCAATTGTTGAATGATCTTGAATTACTTTTCTTGTACCCATTTCTGCAGCTTTTTCAAATGGCATTGCTTCATTAGACCAAGGTGTAGAAACATATCTTTGTCTGCCTTCTTCAATATGCCCCATTGCACCATCAACTATATATCCTACACAATCGACCATTCTAACATTGAATGACATTGTATCTTGAACATTTATTTCTACGCCATCAGCAGGTATAAATTTAGGTTCTACAGTCATTATAGTTTTGCCAGAGCCACTTTGAGGAATTTCATCTCTTGTTCTATCTCTTTTGAATTCATTTTCTATATTTGGAAGCACCAACTTTTCCATAAATTTTCTTATGAATGTTGACTTCCCTGTTCTCACAGGTCCAACTACGCCTATGTAGATATCGCCCTGTGTTCTCTTTGCAATATCTTCGTATATATTATTGTTCATAAATTATTCCCTCCATGCAATTAATCTTATTAGATTATATTTAATGGAGGGCTTGGATATTACAATTTTTTTATTTAATTAAATTAATACTTAATGCTTAATTTTTATTTAACCTGAATTAATACTTCATGTTTAATTTTTATTTAATTGAATTAATACTTAATACTTAATGATATAAACTATTCTTTATCCCAATCTATAAATACTACAGGTTTTATTAAATCAGCTGGTTTTTGATCCATTATTGTAAATGCTTCTTCAATTTTATCAAATCCATAATATCTATGAGTTACAAGTTTAGAAGTGTCTATTCTTCCGTATTTTATTAAGTCGAGCATTTTTTCTATTCTTTTAGCTCCACCAGGGCAGAATCCACCTCTGATATCTTTGTTTGACATTCCTAATCCCCAAAGATATGCAGGCATAGACAATGTATCTGTAACATCAAAGAAATTTACATTTGCTATTGTGCCACATTCTTTAGTCATAGCCACTGCTTGAGAAAATGTTTTTTCATTTCCACCTGCAATAATTACTTTGTCTGCTCCTCTGCCTGTCATTTTTACTATTTGTTCAACTATATCTCCATCTTTGTAACTAACTATATCAGTTGCTCCATATTCTTTAGCTATTTTTACACAATTAGGTCTTGTTCCTACTGCTATGATTCTTCCAGCACCTCTTAATTTTGCACCAGCTACTGCCATAAGGCCAACAGGTCCTATTCCTATGACAACAACTGTATCTCCAAAATGAATATCAGCAAGCTCAACTCCATGGAAGCCTGTAGACATCATATCAACTGTCATAAGTGCTGCTTCAACAGATACTTCTTCTGGAAGTAACACAAGATTTGCATCGGCATTATTTACATGGAAAAATTCTGCCATTGTTCCGTCTTTTACTCTTAAATATTTAAAACTTCCCATTAAACCTGCATCATGTGCATTATATGGATTGCTTTGTATACCCAATTCTTCCCAATCAGGAGTACAACAAGGAACTACAACTACATCGCCTTTTTTGAATTTTGTAACCAATTCACCTACTTCTACAACTTCTCCTATTGCTTCATGTCCAAGTATTCTATCTTTTTTATCTCCAGAACCACCATGTAATGTATGTGTATCTGATGAACACGGTGCAAGTGCTATTGGTCTTAGTATCGCAT
>JAISUA010000156.1 GCA_031272305.1 Clostridioides sp. | reverse complement strand
GTTTGTAAGAATCTATTTAATAAAAAGAAAAAATATTGATTGAGCTTAAAATTTTTCAAATATACCTTTAAAAATATGTACTTTTTGTACATATTTTTATTTTTGTACTTCAAATATTATAAACAATCATTTAGAATGAACCTATCAATAGATTTTATATCAATTGTAAATATAAAATCTATTGTGAAAAAAATTATAAAATGAGTTAGAACAAATATTAAAAAAACAAAATAAGGAGTAGAAAATTATGAATAAAAAATTAAAAATAGAAACAATAATACTATTATTCTTATCTATATTATCATTGTTGTTTTTTTCAGTAACTTTTTTTCTAAGCAAATTAATTTTTGTTTTTCAAAATAAAGATTTAGTCTTCGAAACATTGCATGATAATTGGATAGATAGGCTACCAACATTAACAAAGTTAGTTACTTTTGCCCCAATAATTATAAGCATAATACTTTTTTTAATATTTATTTATATACTTGTAAAAGATAATAAAAAAATTGATTAAATACAACTAAATACAAGAAAGCAACTAATTTTTTATTAGTTACGTTCTAACATTTATTAATTGGCTCTATAATAATTTAAGATTAAGAAAAACTATAAATTAGACTTAAATATTTTAGAATTAGAAATGGAAGTTAGAAAAGTGGAAGATGAATAAAGTAATAAAAAGAATAAAAAATCAGTATTTTAAAGTTAAGTTAGACAGTTAAAATACTGATTTTTTATGTTAGTTATTCTCATGACAATAAAACATCTATCATTTGAAATGTTTTATCTAAATAATATTTTTTGTATTCTTCGCTTTTAGATTCTATGATTACTTTTATAGTATTAATAAGTAAACTAGATATTATATATATTGCATATTTTTTCTCTTCAGTTTTTTTATTAATAAGTAGATCATCGTCATTAAGAGCATTTCGAATTTTTATAACAAAAATATCCTTCATATAAGCATCACTAACTATAGGCTCTATAATATATCTATTAGAATCTATATATTCTGTAAATTCTTTGTAATCTGCAATTTTTTTATAATCACAATTATAAACCTTGCTTTTAGAATTACTATTTAATTTTTTGACAACACTTAGATGGCATTTGGTTTTTTTTAGATCAGAAACTAACTCAGAAATAATTTCATTTAATAACTCATCTTTATTCCCATAATAACAATAAAATGTTGTTCGACTTATTTTCATTTCTTGAGTAAGATTCTTTAATCTTACATTCTCAAATCCTTGTTCTCCTGCTAAAATTAAAAATTTCTTTTTTATAGCTTCTTTTAAATAATTTTTCTTAGTTGAATCCATAAATTTTCCCTCCTAGAAAATATAGTTCTCTTGCGAAATATTTTTATAATTTTTCTGTGAATATTACAACAATTAGATGCAATGAAAATTATAAACTTATCTAATCAATTATTTTTTTACATTATTCTTTAATTTAAATTTTACATTCTTCTTTGATTTAAATTAAAAAATAATTGATAGCAATCAGTTTGTTTAGATTTATTTTTTGCATTTTTTAGTTATTTTGCTAATTTCATTATATTACTAATTAAAATTTTTTTCAATAAATAATAGGCTATTTGATTGAACTATACGTTTGTTTAGATAAAATAACGTATAATTTTGCTTGATATTTTATATAAGTAATTTTAGTCTATATTTATTTTAATAAAACATAGATATGAAATATATGCTAATCAAACTCATTTCAAATTTAAATTAAATTAATTTATAATATTAATTTAACTGAACAGAGCTTCATTTATGTTTGCAGTTCTTTTTAAACAAATTTAGATTTTAGTTAAATTTTTTTACATAATTAGTTTTGGAATTTATAATTTCAATATTTATCGCTATAAACTTAAGAACTAAATTGAAAATTCTATCAATAATAAGTTATGTAACTACATCTACTTTTCTAGCTTTGTTTAGACATTATAATCAATTTTATTTTGCACATTTTGCATTTTTATTCTTTTTTCTAGTGATATTTTTAGACTTTAAAAATAAGTTTATATTAACAAAAAACTCATAAATACTTTATATAAAAATTTAAATGATGAAAATTACTACAGAATAATTCTTATCTGAAAACATTTCTCTGGAAATATTACTTTCGATTAAATATATAAAAAATATAGCTGTAAAATCACTATATAGTTATTTTACAGCTATATTTTTTATATTATAATATATCTTCCATTTCATACAAACCATTTTGTTTATCTTTCATATATATTGCTGCTTCACACGCACCTCTAGCGAAACATTCCCAATCGTACGAGTGATGTGTTATCTCTAGTCTTTCTCCCATACATCCA
The DNA here is from genome assembly GCA_031272305.1 of Clostridioides sp. Lineage (GTDB taxonomy): Bacteria > Bacillota > Clostridia > Peptostreptococcales > Peptostreptococcaceae > Metaclostridioides. Next base: position 848 of record JAISUA010000156.1, on the reverse strand, counting down.
AATATCACTGTATGAGTGCTCGGAATATTTCCAGATCTAACAGAGTGATAAGCACTAGGTCTTATTTCTATTCCACTTGATTTTCCTATTACTTCGCCTAGCTCTTTAGCTGTTCCACTAGGTGCATCTTTTTTGTATTTATCGTGCATATCAATGATCTCTATATCTGCTTTTTCTCCTAATGCTCTTGAAGAAATTTTTAATAGCTCTTTCATTAAATTCACCAAAAAAGATGTATTTGCTGCTATCATAAGAGGCATTTCTTGTGATAATTTTTGCATATATTCTTTTTGTTCTGAACTAAAGCCTGTAGTTCCACAAATAAATGCTTTGTTATATTTTTTTGCTAACTCAATTATTTCTAAAGATAATTCTATTGTAGAAAAATCAATTATAACATCACATTGTTCAATAGCAGGCTTTCCATTTATTATACTTTCAAGATTGTCAATTACTAAAGCTCCTGTTTCATATCCTATACCTGCTACAATTCCTGAATCTTTTCCAATATAATCTCTTCCATTTGGACCTAATGTGGCAATTATTCTCATATCTTTCCTTTCAGAAGCTACTTTGACAATGAATTTACCCATTTTACCTTTTGGAGCTGTTATTATCACATTTACTGATTCCATACTATAATCATACAAAACTAATTTTAATATTATTTTTAAGACCTATTCTCTGAAAACGTTCCCATCAACATTTTTAACAACAAATAGACTCTTTTTTAAAATTTGTATTGTTTCTCCTTTCACAAAAAAATCACTCTCACTTTATTATAATGACATCTTAACAGTATAAAAAAGCATTAACAGTATAAGAATAACCTCTTAACAGTGTCAATA
>JAISUA010000107.1 GCA_031272305.1 Clostridioides sp. | reverse complement strand
ATTATGAGAACCAGATTTTCATTTTTCAACAAAAATTTATGTTCGAACCAAGTAGGGAAGTTCGATTATGAAAATCAAAGATTTTCTATCTCACTTCTTTCAAGACTTATTACCTTGATTTTATTTCAAATTCTTATAGTCTTATTATGAGAAGCACATATAAAGAAAAACGGAGTTTTTCACGCTTCGAACCGAGTAGGAAACTTCGATAACGAAAATCAAAGATTTTCTATCTCAGTTTTATCAAGACTTATTACATTGGTTTTATTTCAACTTCCTATAAGTCTTATTTTATAAACATTGCATCTCCAAAACTAAAAAATCTATATCTTTCTTGTACTGCTTCTTTGTAAGCATCTAAAATTATTTCTTTTGTACTAAGTGAGCTAACTAACATAAGTAAAGTTGATTCTGGCAAATGAAAATTTGTTATCAATTTATCTAAAATCTTAAATTCATAACCTGGATATATAAATATATCTGTCCAGCCTGATTTTGCTTGTAATACTCCATTTTCATCACTTGCAGATTCAACAGTTCTACAGCTAGTAGTTCCACAGCAAATTACATTCTTTCCATTTTTCTTTGCGTTATTTATTTTTCTTGCAGTTTCCTCGTTTACTTCATAATATTCAGAATGCATGTGATGATTTTCAACATCATCTACTTTTACTGGTCTAAATGTTCCTAGACCAACATGCAATGTGACATATGCAATATCAACTCCTTTTTTTTCTATTTTATCAAGTAATTCTTTTGTGAAATGAAGTCCTGCTGTTGGAGCCGCTACAGAACCACTATTTTTTGAATATACAGTCTGATATCTATCACGTTCTTCAAGTTTTTCTGTGATATAAGGAGGCAAAGGCATAACGCCAAGCTCATCTAGAATTTCTTCAAAAATACCATCGAATTCAAATTCTACTATTCTTGAACCATCCTCACTGTAATCAGTAACAGTTGCTATTAATTTTTCATTTCCAAAAGAAAATTTTGCTCCTATTTTTGCTTTTTTCCCTGGCTTGACTAGAGTTTCCCATTTGTTATCAGATATTCTCTTCAAAAGTAAAAATTCTATTTTCCCTTTTGTTTCAAGTTTTTCTCCAATAAGTCTTGCTGGTATAACTTTTGTATCGTTTAATACCAAACAATCTCCTTCTTCGAAATAATCAATTATATCTTTAAAAATCTTATGTTCTATGTTTCCTGTTTTTTTATCTAATACCATGAGTCTTGAATTTGCTCTGTCCTCAATCGGAGTTTGAGCAATAAGCTCTTGTGGTAAATCAAATTTAAAATCGCTTGTCTTCAAAATTTCTTCCTTCCATTCTTTTGCTATCTATATCATTTTCTATTATTAAATATCTTATTTCTTCCTTAAGTTTTATCTATTCTCTGGTGGTTTTATATTCAAATGCTCATAAGCAAGTGGCATAATTACTCTTCCTCTCGGACTTCTATTGATAAAACCTATCTGTAATAAATACGGTTCAAAAACATCTTCTATTGTATTTCTATCTTCACCAATCGCAGCAGCTAGAGTGTCTAGACCTACAGGTCCTCCTCTAAATTTGTGGATAATAGTACTTAGTAGTTTCTTATCGACATAATCAAGACCTAAAGAGTCTATTCCTAATAACTCAAGTGCATTCTTAGCAATTTCATCTGAAATCACACCATCATATTTTACTTGAGCATAATCTCTAACTCTTTTCAATAATCTATTTGCTATTCTAGGCGTTCCTCTAGATCTTCTTGCAAGTTCGAAAGCTCCTCTATCTTCTATTTCTACACCTAGAATTTGTGAAGATCTTTTTATAATATCTGCAAGTTCTTCATTTTTGTAATAGTCAAGTTTGCATATAACTCCAAATCTATCTCTAAGTGGATTCGTAAGCATACCTGCTCTAGTTGTAGCACCTATCAAAGTAAACTTTGGCAAATCAAGCCTAATGCTTCTTGCAGAAGCACCCTTTCCAATTATTATATCTAAACAAAAATCCTCCATTGCAGGATATAAAATTTCTTCTACACTTCTGTTCAACCTATGTATTTCATCAATGAAAAGAACATCGTTTTCGTTTAAATTTGTAAGTATAGCTGCCAAATCTCCAGCTCTTTCAATGGCAGGACCAGATGTGATCCTAAGGCTAACTCCCATCTCATTGGCAATGATTCCTGCAAGAGTAGTCTTTCCAAGTCCAGGAGGTCCATATAAAAGAACATGATCCAACTGTTCATCACGTGTTTTTGCAGCTTCAATAAATATTCTTAATTGTTCCTTTGATTTTTCTTGACCTAGATACTCATCTAATGATTTCGGTCTCAAATTGTTTTCTATATCAACATCATTTACATCCATCGCTGATGTTATTATCCTTCCATCTTCATCAAACTCTTGCAATTTATCACCTACTTTCTCTTCAGTTTTAGTTTAATTAAATAATTCAAATTTATTATACAAATCTTTTTTTATACAAATATTTTTTTATTATACAAATATTTTTTTATTATACAAATCTTTCTTTTTTTATTAAATTTACAACTTCAATTTCTATTTTATATTTATAATTGTATTATACTCTTTTTTCTTAAATTTCACTTAATTTTTGTTGATAAATACAATTTTTTACTAAACACTAACCTAACTTTTTCTAAAAAAGATATGCTAACGCTTTTTTTATCACATCTTCTGATGTTATTTCTTTATTGCTAGTATTCTTCAACGTATCAATTGATTTTTGGACTGCTTCTCTTGCTTCTGAATCAGAATATCCAAGTGTTACAAGTGCAGCAACTGACTCTGCTCCACAACTTATATTTGTAGTCACTTCCACATCTTCTGAATTTGAAAAAGTAGCTTCAAAAGCATATCCAACTTTTTCAACTTTATCTCTAAGTTCTAAAACAATTCTTTCTGCTGTTTTTTTACCGACACCAGGTGCTTTCGAAAGTCCTGCAATATTTTCATTCAAAATATATTCACATATCTTTTGATAATTTGCAAACGAAAGAATTCCAAGTGCAACCTTAGGACCTATTTTCGATACAGAAATAAGCAACTCAAAAACTTCTAATTCTTCTTTTGTATCAAATCCACAAATACTCATATCATCTTCCTTAACAATAAGTTTCGTATAAATTTTTGCTTCTTTCCCTATTTTAATAGATGCCATTGTATTTGCTGATGTATTGATTTGATATCCAATGTCGTTATTTTCCAAAACAATATAACTTAAGTTTATTTCTTCAACTGTTCCTTTTATATAATTATACATTTTTTGACCACCTGTGAGTTTTGTAAATTCTATATATTTTTTACATGTAATTTTATAACTTCTATTTATTTGTTGTTTTTCGCTGTAATTTTGTGAATTCCATATGATTTTTTTTATTACATGTAATTTTATATTTTCTATTTATTTGTTGTTTTTAACTGTATTTTTGTAGATTCTATTTGATTCCTATGTTTCTCAAAGTTTTTTCAAGTTTATTTGCATGTGCGTGGCAAATTGCAATTGCTATAGCATCTGCAACATCATCTGGTTTAGGAATTTCTCTAAGATTCAAAATGGCTGTGACCATTTCCTGAACTTGAAATTTCTTTGCTCTACCATATCCAACAACACCTTGTTTCACCTGTAGAGGAGTGTACTCGTAAATAGGAATGCCATTTTGTTCACAAGCCAAAAGAACAACTCCTCTCGCTTGTGCAACTGTTATTGCAGTTTTTATATTTTTATTGAAAAAAAGTTCCTCTATTCCAACTTCTTCTACATTATATTGCTTTATTAATATATCAATTCCTTTGTAAATAGTATTCAATCTTTTACTCGTATCTGTGTGTGCAGGTGTAGTGATTGCACCATAGTCTATTGGAGTAAATTTGTTATTTTTGTACTCAAGTATTCCATATCCAACAATCGCTATGCCAGGATCTATTCCTAAAATTATCATATTTGTTCCCTTTCATTTTGTACTAATTATATTATACACTAATTGAAAGAATTATTTAATAATAGTTAACAATATTTTTTTAATTTAATTTTGTGTGTGACTCTACCATTGTCTTTTTGAATTGCAACAACAATATTTGCTTGTACTGAATTTCTATCTTTAATATTAATAGTCTTAAAAAAATACACAAGATATTATTTTTAAATTTAAAAATTAAAACTTTTTATTTAAATACTTATTACAGAAAATTTTATTTTTATACTATATTAAAATAAGCTGATGAATGTTGTTTCTAAGATTCGATTTTCGACTTATTCTCACAGAAGGTGTAAGATAATCGAATGATTCTAAAAACAATTTCATCAGCTATTTTCTATATTATCTAAAGCTATTTTTCATATCATCTAAAAAAAATTAAATACTTTCATATAAATTATAATTTATTCAAAAATTATATCTGAATTTTTGATAACATATTAACTTGATATTTCTTTTAACCTCAAATATCTGCACAAACATTTTGTAATGTTTTTATATATTTTTCAATGAGCCTACATTTTTCAATCTATCAATATAAAATATTTAACTTGATATTTCTTCTAGCATTGAATATGCTTCATCGGATGAATCTAGTAAAAATCCTGATTCTATCTCATCCTGAATATTTTTAGGAAGTGCTTCATAACTTATTTTTGTAGATTCCAACAGTTCTTTTTTCCCATTTGCATCATATTTATACAGAACAATATATCCATCTTTTTTTTCTATAGAATATTTTCCTAATTTTGATTTATCATTTTCTTCCGTAGACAAAGTTTCCTTTTTTTCACTTGTATTATTTTGACTGTTACTTGTATTAGCATTAGTTTTTTCTTTTGATTTATTTATTGATATTAAATTCAAAACTTTGAAAGAATCTTCTGGTACTAAACGACCTGTAAAAAATCCACTCGCAAAAATTACAAAAGAAGCCATAAGCATAGCCACTATTTTTTTATTGAAATTAAATTTAAAACCATTATTTTTCAAAATTACAACCTCCTGATTTACAAATATTTTTATAAATGTGTTTTTTATCAATACATCCATTCATTTGAACATAGATATTCTTTCAACATTTTTATTCATTTGAACATAGCTATTTTTTTATTTTTACACTCAAATTATGGATTCACTCTATTTTTCTTAAACACATCTACTTTTTCTGTTTCTTTTTATCCATTATTTCCAATTATGTTTGTTTCATACACTTATCTACTCATTTTGTGCGAAAATTTTAAAAAACAAAATATTAAAATTTATAAATTTCAATTTATTTTGTATAATTTACAACTTGAATTTTTTATTATTAAATTATTCATAAATTAAATTTTTTCATAATCAATATAATTCATAAGTTTAATCTTCATAATTTATAAATTGAACTTTTCTTGTAATAAAAAATATATTATTTGGACATATTATAATTAAAGCAAATAATTATATATTTAAATATTTTTGAGTTCAAAGAAAATAAATTTATGGAGGTTTTTAAATGCTTAAAGTATCATGTAATGTATCAAATTGTTCTTATTATATGAACAATGAATGTAAAGCTTGTAAAGTTAATATTTTAGGTGAAAGTGCGAGAAATAACAATCAAACTAGTTGTAATACTTTCTTGCAAAAAGGAGAATGTTCAACGCTAACAAGCAATTTCAATCCAGATGGACGAGTACAAATTCACTGTAATGTTACAAATTGTATTCACAATAGAAACAAGGATTGTAATCTTCAAAATATATTAGTTGATAGTGAAACTCCACGTCCTCAGATGACTTATGGAACTTTCTGTAGCAATTTTGAACAAGGAAAATAGATGATTTATCACTATTTCAATGAATATCTAATGTAATAAATATAAAAAAGTTAGCTAGAAATAATAATTTCGTTACCTGACTTCAATACTTGCATAACAAATTTTTTAAGAAAACTTTTTTCGTTATATTTTTGCATAAAAAATAGATTACTGATTAACTTTTCTGTTTGAGTTTATAATGTTTTTATAACTCACAGATAAAAAGTTTTAGTAATCTATTTTTTTAATTATTTTTTAATTATTTTTTACAAATTACTTATTTACAACTTGTTAAATATTTTTATTTGAGAATAACACTACCAGTAAATTTCTAACCCTTTCTGATTTTTTTCTTTTAATCTATTTCAATAACGTTATTTTCATTTAGCTTATCTTCCATCTATTTTTATAAATCTCATACCTCCAACTGAATATGTTGATAATGGTCTGTAATC
>JAISUA010000034.1 GCA_031272305.1 Clostridioides sp. | reverse complement strand
TGACCATCGTGACCACACAAATGTTTAACACCTTCTGTAGTATTCAAAGCATCTATATCTGCTCTAAACGCTACTGTTTTCTTAGGATTATTTCCTCTTATGATTCCAACTGTTCCTGTTTCTATTACAGTTTCATAACTCACACCGATTTTATCTAAATATTCTCTAATGTATTTTGCAGTTTGAAATTCTTCTCTACCTGTTTCACCTATACAATGTAGACTTTTTCTGTGATTGATAATAGTGTCGCTAAGTGATTGAATCAATGAATTGCGTGAATTTATTTTTTTATCTGAGTTATTTTTATTAAATCTTTCTTCCGTCAAAACAATCGACCTCCAAATTTTAATATATAAATCATATCTGTTTAATAATAATTCGATAACTTCATTGCTAAATTTTATATCCTAAATTATATACATTAAATTTAACAATAAATTTATAAATTATTAAATAAGTAAATTTAACTTATTTAATTTATTTAAATGATTTTTATTCAATATTTAGCTATTCAATATGATTTTATCACAAAGTTAGTATCTTTCATACCCTTTTCTGTTTTTGACAGTATCAAGATTTTTATGTTAATTTTTCATGTTAACTTTTTATGTTAACTTTTTATGTTAATTTTTTATGTGATACATCTACTTTTTTAGTAATTCTCTTCTCTTTATTCATACAATTATTTATTCCTGCAATTCCAGAAGGATAATTTCCTACTTCTATCAAACCAACAAACTTATTTCTAAATCCATCTATAATTGAAACTGTATCATCAAAACTATTTGTGCAATAGATTAAATTTCTTTTAGTACAAATATAAATTTCACTTGGCATATTTCCAACTCTCACAGTTTTCTCCACTCTACTATTAAACTTATTTATTATAGTAACAGTATTAGAATTGAAATTTGTAACATAAATTAAATCTGTGATAGGATTGATAGCAATTCCCCAAGGAAAACTTCCAACCATGATTTCACCTAGTTTTTCTCCTGTCAAACCGTTATACATAACTATACTATTTGTAGTAGGCTTTGTAGCATACAAAATGCTTGTATCTGGATCAATTACAATATTTACTGGCACATCGTCGATATATCTTCTTTTTAAAACAGTTGCATTAGTTGCGTTTATTAAAGATACATATCCTGCACCCATTGCAACATAAATTAAATTAGTATTTTTATTTATACTAATTGAATAAGGATTATAAATAAGTGGAATTGTAGCTATTACTTCATTTTTTTCTAAATCTATGATAGAGATATTTTTGCTATAATAATTCGCAACATATAGTCTGTTTGTAAACGGATTGATAGCCATACATTGAGGAGAATCGCCAACTGATATCGTATCAATTACTTTATCAACATTTGCATCTATTACTGTTACATTGTTATTTTTTCTGTTCGTAACATAAACCATATTTTTACCCTGATCTGACACTACAGCTTCAGGCCATTCTCCAACTATTAGTTCATTTATAACTTTCATTTGATATGCATCTATAATGGATACAGAATTGTCATAAAAATTACTAACATAAAGCTTATTAACGCACATAAAACTACCTCCATTTTTTAATGTAATCTAAATTTTAACAATAAAATCATACGATGACATCACTAATCGAAAATAATACTCTTATATAATATGATTGCATGTATGAAATTGTTCTCAAAAATTATGATTATCAGATTAAGTATTTCAAAAAATGTGGTGTAAAATATTGTGTGTAAACTTTTTATCAATATTTCAAAAAACTCTGTGTGTATAACAAAAATAAAAGTTTAAACAAAAATATTTACACTGTCTTCAAAAAACAAAAAATGATTTATGAAATCTATTGGCTCATTATAAAATCTATTAAATAAATTTATTAAAAATATTGGTAAATTAGATTCTTTATGATAATATTTATTTATAGATATATATTAATAAAAGGAGTGTGCGTTATGACAACAAATGTAGAAGTTATAAATGAAGTTAGTAATGAAGTTAATAATGATGCTAAACGATTAAAAACTTTAAAAACAATAAGACTTGTTCTTGCATTAGTTGATTTGATACTTATAATAAAAATATCTTGGCTTAAAACTAAATTGAAAGAAAAATCTGATGATTAAACGAAATTGCAATTAAATATTATTACAAAAGAGGGAACTCTAAATAGTTCCCTCTTTTTACGTATAAAATATTATAAAATCTTTTTAAATAATAGCGATGCATTATGTCCACCAAATCCAAGTGAATTTGATATTGCATATCTTACTTGTTTTTTTCTTCCTACGTTTGCTACATAGTCAAGATCTAACTCTTCATCTTGTGATTCTAAATTTATCGTAGGAGGAACAAATTCTTCGTCTATAGCCAATGCACAGACTAATGCTTCTATCGCTCCTGAAGCTCCTAAAAGATGTCCTGTCATTGATTTTGTAGAAGACACGCATAAATTATATGCATATTCTCCAAAAACATTTTTTATTGCCATTGTTTCAAATTTATCATTGTACGCAGTAGATGTACCATGTGCATTGATATAATCAATTTCTTCTAATGGAGCTTTTGCATCATCTATTGCCATTTGAATTGCTCTAGTAGCTCCTTCTCCATTTGGAGCTGGAGTTGTCATATGATAAGCATCTGCAGTAAGTCCATAACCTACTACTTCTGCATATATTTTTGCTCCTCTATTTTTTGCATGTTCATATTCTTCTAGTACAAGAAGTGCTGCTCCTTCTCCTATTACAAATCCATCTCTATCTTTATCAAAAGGTCTAGAGGCTTTTTCAGGCTCGTCATTTCTCGTAGACATTGCCTTCATATTACAAAATCCTGAAAGTGCTAGTTCAGTGATAGGGGCTTCTGAACCACCAGCAAGCATAAGTTCTGCATCGCCTCTTTGAATTATTTTGAACGCATCTCCAATAGAATGAGAACCTGATGCACAAGCTGTACAAACATCTGTATTTGGTCCTTTAGCACCAAGTATGATAGATATTTGACCAGCACCCATATTTCCTATCATCATCGGAACAAAAAATGGACTTACTCTTTTGTTTCCTTTTGTCAAAAGAATTTCGTGTTGTTTCTCAATAGTTTCTACTCCACCTATTCCTGTTCCAAGGATTACTCCAAAACGATTCATATCTTCCTTCTCAAGGTCTAGTTTCGAATCCTCAACAGCCATAAGTGCAGACGCTACTGCATATTGAACAAATTTATCCATTCTTTTAAGTTCTTTTTTATTTATATATTTTTCTGGCTCAAAATTCTTTATCTCTGCTGCTATTTGAGTTTGATAATTTGAAGTATCGAATCTAGTTACCTTTCCTATTCCTGATACTCCATTTTTTATATTTTGCCAGAAAGTTTCTTTATCATTTCCAACAGGTGTTACACAACCTAAACCTGTTATCACTACTCTTTTCTTCATAAATCCTCCAAAGTGAATGGTATTGTAAATTCATTATGATAAGTGCAATACTATTTATTTGATTCAACAAATTTTACAATATCTCCAATAGTTTTGAAATTTTGTGCTTCTTCATCTGGAATTTCTACTCCAAATTCATCTTCTATAGCCATCATTATTTCTACTGCATCAAGTGAATCAGCTTCTAAATCATTGACTAAAGATGTTTCAGCTGTAATCACAACATCATCTTCCACACCTAATTGATCTTTTATTATTTCTACTATTTTTTCAAACATATTAATATCCTCCAAATTACTTATTTTTATATTTAAATTTTTTATTGTTTGTTTTTATAATTACCTATTTTTTGTTTTGTTTTTTGTAATTACCTATATTTTTGTTATTTTTTTTATAATTACCTATGTTTTGTTTTGTTTATAATTATCTATGTTTTGTTTTGTTTATAATTATCTATATTTTGTTTTGTTTATAATTATCTATGTTTTGTTTTGTTTTTATAATTATCTTGTTTTTGTTATTTTTATTGTTTTCTTTTTATAATTATCTATGTTTTTATTTCTTTCTTGAAACTTTACACAAAATATCCATACCAAGTTTTGCGTCCTTTTATTTTTGTTATTTTATTTTTTACATGTAATTATTTTTGTTGCTACATTACCATTCCGCCATCTACATTTATCACTTGACCTGTGATGTAGTTGGACATATCACTCGCTAAAAACACTGCCAAATTTGCAATATCTTCAGGCGTTCCAAATTCTTTTTTTGGTATCGTAGAAAGCATTTGTTCTTTTAAATCATCTGATAAAACATCTGTCATATCAGTTTTTATAAATCCTGGAGCAATCGCATTTACATTTATATTTCTAGTTGCAAGTTCTCTTGCTACAGATTTTGTAAGTCCTATTATCCCTGCTTTTGAAGCACAATAATTTGCCTGACCAGCATTTCCTATGACACCTACAACAGAAGCCATATTAATTATTTTTCCATATCTTTTTTTCATCATATATTTAGATGCAGATTTTATACAATTAAATGTTCCTTTTAAATTCACATCTATAACTCTATCGAAATCATCTTCTTTCATTCTTATAAGAAGTGCATCTTTTGTGATTCCTGCATTATTTATAAGAATGTCGATTTTTCCAAACTCTTTCACAATATCACAAACCATTTGAGTGACTTCTTCTAGATTTGATACATCACATTTATAGATATTACATTTTCTGTCTAGAGATTGTATTTGATTTTGTAAATCTTTTGCTAAATCTTCATTCGATGTATAATTTATCGCTATATCTGCACCAAATGTAGCAAGTTTAATCGCTATTTCTTTACCTATTCCTCTTGAACCACCTGTTACAAGAGCAACTTTTCCACTTAAATCAAACATTCAGAATTCCTTTCTTCTTGAAATTAAAACCTAGTCTATATTTTAATTTACTTTTTTAAACTTAAAGCTAGTCTATATTTTAATTTACTTTTTTAAACTTAAACCTAGTCTATATTTTAATTCAAATTCAAATTTAATTTGCTTTTTGAAATTAATCCTATCATTTTTCTATTTATTAAATAAAAGTTTATGTTTCTAAGTTAATTCAAATAATTTATAGTATTTATATAAATTCTAATTGGTTTTATAATATCTCTATAAATTTTTCAATTGATTTCATATCTTCTATATTGTAAATCTCAACTTTTACGCCTTTTTTTGAGGCAATTTTTTTGATAAATCCTTTTAAAGTTTTTCCAGGTCCTATTTCCACAAATTTATCATATCCTTCATCTAGAAGTTTTTCTATTGAATTTTCCCACAAAACAGAAGAACTCACTTGTTTGACAAGCAAATCACAGTAATTGTTTTTATTATCAGTATCTGTACTATTTTTATTATTAGTATCTGTACTATTTAGATTTAAATTGTAATTATCATAGTATTGTGCGTTTACATTTGATATTACTTTTTTATCTGAAGTTAAAAAATCTATCTTTTCAAGTTCAGATAAAAGTTTTTCGCCAGCTGATTTCAACATTGAAGAATGAAATGGTCCACTTACATTTAACTCTATGACTTTTTTTGCACCAAGTTCCTTACATTTTTCCATTGCGATTCTAACAGCTTCCACTTCTCCTGAAATTACAATCTGACCTGGACAATTGTAGTTTGCAACTTCAACAACTGGAATAGTTATATCATTTTTCAAACTAACATTACTATCTAAATTCAAAGTATTATCTTTTTTATCTGAATCGCTTTCTAACTTTAACTTACACAATTCTTCTAAAGATAATTTTATAGCCTTCTCAACATTTTCCCTGTCAAGACCTAAAATAGCAGCCATTGTTCCTTCTCCAACAGGAACAGCATCTTGCATAAACTTGCCTCTTTTTCTAACAAGATTTACTGCATTCAAAAAACTAATTTTTCCTGCTACTACAAGTGCAGAATACTCTCCAAGTGAAAGTCCTAAACAAACAGAATAGTTGAATGTTTTTTCAAATTTGCTTAATCTATGCTTCAATTCCTCAAAAGCCACTACACTATGCACTAAAAGTGCTGGCTGAGTGTACTCAGTAAAATCAAGTTGATTATTAGAATCTTCAAACATTGTTTCTTTTAAATCGAAATCAAGAACACTATCAGCTGAGTCTATTAATTTTTTAGCTACTTCTCCATTTTCGTATAAATCCTTCGACATTCCTTTGTATTGGGAACCTTGACCTGGAAATACTAAAACATAATTGTCCATAAACAAATCTCCTTTTGTTCTACATTTTTATTTCTTCCATAATTTTTGTTGCTTCGTTCATAAGAGATTGTATTATTTCTTCACAAGGTTTTATATCTTTGATCATAGAGGCAATTTGTCCTGACATAAATGAGCCTTTGTCTTTGTCACCATCTTGATAAGCGATTCTTAGTCCTCCAACACCTAATTTTTCAAGCTCTTCAACACTTGCTCCATTTTTTTCTTGTTTCTCAAATTCTTTTGATAACTTATTCTTAAGTGATCTCACTGGATGGCCTGTACTTCTGCCTGTAACCACTGCATCTCTTTCTTTTGCATTTATAACCATTTCTTTGTAATTTTGGTGAGCTGTACATTCATCACTACAAATAAATCTTGTACCTATTTGTACTCCTTGAGCTCCAAGAGCAAACGAAGCAGCTACACCTCTTCCATCAGCTATTCCTCCAGCTGCTATTACAGGTATACTGACAGCATCTACAACTTGAGGAACAAGAACCATTGTAGTAAGTTCTCCTACATGCCCTCCTGATTCAGTTCCTTCTGCAATAACTGCTGTAGCTCCCATTTTTTCCATTTTCATAGCTATCGCTTTTGAAGGAACAACTGGAACAACTTTTATTCCTGCTTCTTTAAGTCTATCCATATATTTACCTGGATTGCCTGCACCTGTTGTGATAACAGGAACTTTTTCTTCAATTACTAAATCTATAATATCATCTACAAAAGGAGAAAGAAGCATAACATTTACGCCATAAGGCTTATCTGTCATCTTTTTGCAATCTTCGATTTCCTTTCTAATTGCATCTTTAGGTGCATTTCCAGCAGCTATTATTCCAAGTCCACCAGCATTCGAAACAGCACTTGCTAAAGGTGCAGTCGCAACCCAAGCCATTCCACCTTGAATTATAGGATACTTTATACCTAACAAATCACATACTTTGTTCATCATTACCTCCAAATAACTATAAATTCCATTTTATCATTGTTGAACCCCAAGTAAGTCCTCCACCAAATCCAACTAACAATACATTGTCACCTTTTTTTAATTTTCCTTTTCTATATGCTTCATCCAGTGCAACAGGTATTGATGCCGATGACATATTTCCATACTTATCAATATTTATATAAACATTTTCCATATCCATGTTTAACCTTTTTGCAGATGAATTTATTATTCTTATATTTGCTTGATGTGGAATAAGAAAATCTACATCTTCTAATTTCAGTCCTGCTTTTTTTATGGCTTCTAGAGATGCTTCTTCCATTTTTCTAACTGCAAATTTAAACACTTCATTTCCAGCCATTTTTACAGTGTGTAAGTTTTGTTCAATTGTTTGCACACTAGTCCCCAATCTCGAACCTCCTGCAGGTATAAAAAGATAATCTTTTCCACTTCCATCAGCACCAATATATGTAGATAATATTCCTCCTTCATCAACTCTACTTAAAATAGCCGCACCAGCACCATCTCCAAAGAGTATAGAAGTCGTTCTATCTGTATAATCTGTTATGCTTGATAAGATTTCTGCACCTATTACAAGAATATTTTTATACATGCCATTTTCAATAAATTGCGTAGCAATAGTAAGTGCATATATAAAACCTGTACAAGCAGCACTTATATCAAAGGCAGCTGCATTTGTCGCACCCAACATTTCTTGAATTAAACAAGATGTAGGTGGCAAAACTGTGTCTGGAGTAATTGTAGACACAATGATTAAATCTAAATCTTTCGGATCAATTTTTGCATCTTCGATTGCTCTCTTTGCTGCCTTTATTGAAATATCTGTATTTGCCTCTCCTTCTGATACAATGTGACGTTCTTTTATTCCTGTTCTTGTTCTTATCCATTCGTCAGAAGTATCCATTATTTTTTCGAAATCAAAATTATTCATAATTCTATCAGGAACACAACTTCCCAATCCAATTATTCCTGCTGTATATTTCATTTTTTATTACCTCTCAGCCTAACATAAGTCAAAATTTCTTTGTATTATTTTTCCTTCCCTTTAACACTTTCTTCTTTTTTTAAACTTTTTGCGAATTTTTCTATCTCTTCAACAACGTTTCCTTCAGCAAATTTTATTCCTTGATTGATTGCATTTTTTATAGCTTTAGAATCAGAACTTCCGTGTGCCTTGATAACTCCCCCTGCAACTCCTAAAAGTGGTGCACCACCATATTCCGAATAATCAAGCATCCCTTTTAATCCTTTTAATTGAGATTTTAGCAATATCGCTCCAATTTTACTTCTAAAACTAGATATAAAAGATTTTTTAAGAAGAGAAAACATTGACATAGCAACGCCTTCTGTAGCTTTAAGAAGTATATTTCCAGTAAATCCATCACATACGATTATATCTGTAAAAGAATTTATTACTTCTCTTGATTCCACATTTCCTATAAAATTAAGATCCATCTCTTTTATCATATCGTAAGATTTCTTTACAAGATCATTTCCTTTTCCTTCTTCAAGTCCTATATTTAAAACAGCTACTCTTGGATTTTCGATATTTAATACTTTCTTTGCATATATATCGCTCATCCCTGCAAACTCACATAAATTTTTAGGTTTGCAATCTGCATTTGCTCCACTATCTGAAAGAAGTGTCATTCCACCTTTTACATTTGGAATAGCACTACATATACAAGGTCTATCAATACCCTTTACTCTCTTGATTACAAAAAGTCCTGCTGCAAGTATAGCTCCTGTATTTCCAGCAGATATAACAGCACTTGCTTTTCCTTGTCTAACCAAATCAAACGCAACAACCATAGAAGAATCTTTCTTGCTTCTAACTGCCTTCACAGGTTTGTCTTCGTTCTCAATAACTTCATTAGTATGAACTATTTCTAATTTTTTTTCGTCAAAAGTATATTTTGCAAATTCTTTTTCTAGAACTTCTTTATCTCCAGTAATAATAATATCTATACCATATTCATCAATAGCTTTAACAACACCTTCTACTGTAGATACAGGAGCGTTATCTCCACCCATTCCATCAACAACTATTTTCATATTTTCCTCCTAGTAAATTTAATTTTTCTTATCGAACTTTTCTACTTAATTCGAAATTTAAAAAGTCTAACTTTATTGAAATTAAAAAAGCCTCACTTTATTGAAATTTAAAAAGTCTAACTTTATTGAAATTTAAAAAGCTTCACTTTCAACCATATCAACTTCTCATATGAGTTCTTCGAATGTGAAAACTCCTTCTAATATTTTTTTGTTGTTTCTCGAATTAACAGTAACTTTTACTATATGTTCTTTCTCTATTCCAAATACTTTCTCCTTTTCTACTTCTGCTTTTGCTATTAGTCTTTCATTCTTTTTCACAGAATCAAATATTTTAGTATTTGCTGATTTGAGTTTTATTCTTCTAGCATCTACAACTGCCATCGCTAAAGAGAATATCATCGAAAACACAATTGGCTCTTTAATGTTTCCAGTATTAGAATAAATCATATCATCTGTTATCTCAAGCATAGATATACCTATATTACCTACTGATAGTTCTAATATTTCTCCAAAAATATCCTCTTTCCCAAGAGTTTTAACTTTAGAACTTTGATTTTCTGCTATCTTCTTCAATCTTTCTCTAAGTTCTGGTATATTTAAGCTCATTCTATCTAATCTAATTGTTTGAATACTCACTTCAAACAGACTAGATAACTCCTCATCTGTGTAAAAAGGATCATTTTTTAGCAAATCAATCAATTCTTTTTGCCTTTGGCTCTTACTTTTTTTCTTCATACAAAATAGACCCTCCGAATTCGCTACTATTAGTACCAGATACTAATAGTAGTATATAATATTCAATAATTTTTTTCAACAACTTTTTTTAATACTCATTTTTTTATAATAAAATAAGGACTATACACAATGGTATTAGTCCTATTCTTTAATCAAAATCTAATTTTATATTTTAAATTATATGTTTAAAAATTTTGATTGTAATTGCAATCTTATAATCAGAATAGTTTTAAAAAATTATTTTGAAACTATTTCTTTCCCATTATAGTATCCACAATCCGGGCATACTCTATGAGGTAATTTCGGTTCGTGGCATTGTGGACAACTTACAAAACCTGTAGCTACCATTTTTGAGTTTGCTGCTCTTCTCATATCTCTTTTTGATTTAGATGTTTTTCTCTTTGGTACTGCCATGTACAACACCTCCTTAAATTATTTATATAAATCTTTTAATTTTGCAAAACGTGGGTCTATGTAGACCTCGTCATTAACTTTTTCATTGCAAGAACAATTGCCTTTATTAAGATTTGCTCCGCACTCAGTGCATAAACCTTTGCAATCTTCTTTACAAAGATTTTTTAGTGGTAAATTGAAATCCAATGTAAGTTCAATTACATCAAGTAAATTGATTTCATTTCCTGAATATACAAATGCGTCATTATCTTCATATTCATCTTCACAGTAATTTTTTTCTTCTACTAAATAACCACTGATCTTATATTTCAAAGGCACATTTATCTTTTCAAGACATCTTGAACATTCATCAATAATTGAAAATTCAACATCTGCAACTATATACAAAAGATCTTTATCTTTTCTTATAGATCCTTCAATCTTCATCGGAGATGACAATTCGAATACTTTATCTGCATATGCAATTTTTTCAATATTTTCATTGAAATTCAAAGATAATTTTTCATTATTATTTCTAATAAAATCATCAACATTGATTATCATAAAATTCACCTCAAAACTTCACCCTAACTATTATACAAACTCCTCAAGAATTTGTCAATACTAATAACAAATTCTGCTCCATTCCTTTATGGAAAAAAACAAAGTTTTTCAATAGCTATTTTTCTTTCTTCTTATTTTTTTATAAATCACAACTTGTATACAAACAATTAGTGTCAATACGCTTATATACATTCCTTGACGCAACATTGGTGTTTTGTAGTTGAGTTCTATTATATTATCCCCTTTTTTCAGAGGAACTCCAACGAAAAATTTGTTTACTTTTACTATATCTTTATAATATCCGTTCACCTTCAACTGCCATCCATTGACACAAGGCATATTGAGTGCAAGAATTCCATCCTCTTTATTATTTATAGTTCCAATTATAGTATTTCCTTTTATATATAAATTTTCAAGGTTATATTTATTTCTATCTGACAATGTTTTTTCTAAATTTTTGTAACTTGTGAAATTTGTATCTATTTTATTTATTTTGTAATTTCCCTTTGAAAGTTGTATTACTATTTCTTTCGTAGAGCCATTTAGTTTGAAACTATATTCGTCAATAGGATAAACCCATCTCTCATCTTCACTTTCTTTCTGTGTCAAAGTATCATTTACTGCAAGAAAGAATTTTTTCCCATCTGTTGGATTTATATTTATATTTAAAA
>JAISUA010000024.1 GCA_031272305.1 Clostridioides sp. | reverse complement strand
TACAGTCTGCCCCCTTTGGCCACTCGGGAAATCCTCCATCTTTGGAGCTGGTGATAGGAATCGAACCTACAACCTGCTGATTACAAGTCAGCTGCTCTACCGTTGAGCCACACCAGCATGATGAATGTTGTTTTTTTATTTAATTGGTGGGACCAACAGGGCTCGAACCTGTGACCCCCTGCTTGTAAGGCAGGTGCTCTCCCAGCTGAGCTATGATCCCACTGGGTAATTTATAAAATGAATTTAATCTCCTTTTCTGTAATTCCTGAATTAAGGAAATGACTCGTAGGGGAATTGAACCCCTGTTACCGCCGTGAAAGGGCGGTGTCTTAACCGCTTGACCAACGAGCCAAAATTGAAAATCATATGTTGTTTGAGCAACATATAAACTACTACTAATGCCGAAGACCGGAATCGAACCGGTACGAGAGATAAGTCCCGCAGGATTTTAAGTCCTGTGCGTCTGCCAGTTCCGCCACTTCGGCATGTCTCAAATCTAATTTAATTTAATTAGCTTTGCTAGGACAAGTATTATATTAACATTTTTATTTCTAATTGTCAACATATAATTTAATTTATTTTTTGTTTTTTTGGATTTTTTTCTTCTACACCATGATTTTACAGTATTATTCTGTACTAATTTTTTATATATCATAACTTTGTAGTATTATCCTGTACTAATTTTTTATATACCATCACTTTGTAGTATTATCCTGTACTAATTTTTTCTATATCATCACTTTGTAGTATTATTCTGTACTAATTTTTTATATACCATCACTTTATAGCATTATCCTGTACTATTTTTCTATAATATAATTATATACTATCATTCTTTACAACTTTATGTTTTTCAAAAAATATATTAGCAACATTTTTGTAACTTGAATTTTAGCCCTTATTGTATTAGAGTAATAAGTACATAATATTACTTATAATAATTTGGCTCATTGTAAAATAAAATTTAAATAAAATTTAAATAAAACTTAAATAAAACTGGAGGTTTATTATGAACAAAAAAGTTCTTATAATGTCTGCTTCTACAGGTGGTGGACATAATCGAGCTGCTAAAGCTATAAAAGAAGAATTAGAAAATAGAAAAGTAGACGATTTTAATATTGAATGCCATATAATAGACAGCCTCAAACTAGTAAATACAACTGTTGATAAAGTTATTTCAAACGGATACGAAAAATCAGCACTATATACTCCAAAAGCATACGGAAGTTTGTATAGAATATCAGAAAATAGTTTTATATCTAGAAATGAATTTAAGCATAATCCTTTAACATCTTTTATGGCTATCAAATTTGCAAAGTTGATTAGAGAATACAAGCCTGATATAATTATTGGAACACATCCATTCCCAATGATTGCACTTAGTATGCTCAAAAAAAATTCAGATGAATTAAAAGAAACAAATAAAAATTCATCCGAAACTATGCAACTTATAACAGAACCTATAAATATGATTAAAGATCCACTTTACAAAGTTTATTCAAAACTTGATATGCCACCGTTGATTTCTGTGCTTACTGACTATACGACTCACTCTACTTGGCTTCAAAACGAAATAAGTTACTATATAGTAGGACACGAATATGTAAAAGAACTTTTGATCGATGAAGGTGTTCCTGAATCTAAAATCAAAACTTTTGGTATTCCTGTTGAAAAGTCATTCCTTTCTCATCGTCCTAAAGACAAAGTTTTAGAAGAACTTGGACTAGACCCTTCTAAGACTACTTTATTACTTATGGGAGGAAGTTTTGGTGCAGGCAATATCAAAGAAACTTTTCAGGAACTAATAGATATTGAAAGAGATTTTCAAATAATAGCTATTGCAGGGAAAAATGAAACTTTAAAAGAAAAACTTAATAAAAAACTTTCTACGACAATTACAGATAAAAAGATAGTTGTGCTTGGATTTGTAAAAAATATGAATGATATACTTGCTTCTGTTGATGTCATTGTAACAAAACCAGGTGGTCTTACAACTACGGAAGCTTTATTAAAAGGCGTTCCTATGATTGTCCCATTTTTTATTCCTGGACAAGAAGAAGAAAATCTTGAGTTTTTGATGAATTGTGGTGTCGCTCTTACGCCTACAAAAAAATATACTCTATCAATACTCGTAAGAATACTAATAGATAGTCCAATACGATTACAACTTATGAGAGAAAATATAAATGCAATAAAAAAAGATAACTCTGCAGAAAAAATTGCAAATTTGATATTATCTAATTTGCAATAGAATATAAAAAGTCTTGTAAATTTCAAATATAAAGTTATTTTGAAATAGAAAAGCTGATGAAATTGTTTACAGATTCATTCGACTAGTTCATACTAGATAATTTATACTAGATACATCTCACTAGATAAATTGCCTCTATATAAGTTCACTCTATATAAGTTCTCACTAGATGTGAGCCAATTCTCAAATCAAATCTTACAAACATTTCATCAGTTTTTTTGATTTTTTTTGCTTATTTATCCTTTTTTACTTTTAAAAAATAGAAATTTAAAAAGAGCTTCAAAATTAATGAAGCTCCATTCTGTGAATTAATATTATATATGAATATCCACCTAATTGACAAAAAAAACTTTTTAGATTTTTTGTATTTTGGTTTTTTTTAGCTTTTTTTACTTTTTTAAAAATAGAAATCTAAAAATTATAGATATCACAAGATATAATTCTAACTTATTTCTAACTGTTTTCTAACTTATTTCTAACTATTATAGAAACTTATCCTTGACAATGGATTTTTTCCAAGTATAATAAAATCCATCCCAACAGTCTTTGCACATACTCCATCCTTTTCATATCTATCTCCTATAAATAGACAATCACATGATTCAACTTCAATTTCTTTTAGAATATTCCTTAATCCTGATGAATTTGGCTTTAAGCAATTCACAATCTTATCTCCTGAATAAAAGCAATAATCTATATTAACGTCAATAGTTTTTACCTTATCGTAAACATAATAATCAGAATAAACTATAATCATTGTACCTCTAAGTTTTAATTTATTAACCATTTCAATAAGTTTTTTGTCACGAAACATACGAATAAATCTCAGCGGATATTCATATATCCAAAAATCAATTATTTTTTTTGTTTCTTCATCCACAAAATTTTCCGATTTTTTTAATAATCCTTTCTCGCGAAGTCCTCTGAATTGTTTAATCAAAAACAATTCCTTTATACGCCAAAAATGTATCGTGTAATACACAAGTAAAGAGCATGCCATACATACACGTAAAGGAAATTGAAAATACATTGTTCCATCCATATCCAAAATAATAGCCTTATAATCCTTAATAGATTTATTCATAAATCAAGCTCCTATTAATGATGTTTCTAGTAATAAATTAAGTACTGGAATGTCTACAAAAATACCAATTGCAACGACTACTATAAATATAAATACAAACAACATCAATCCTTTTTCTCTAAAAAGTTTTTCCGGTTTTTGTGCAGCTGAATCTTTTTTGTATGCTATATGAAGATAGTAGCAAAACAAACCACACAATACAGGTATTGAAATCAACAATTCTACTCTATACTTAACCATAAATACACCTGTGAAGAACACAGCACACAAAGCATAAAAAAATGCTGATACCAACAATGATTGCTCTGAATATCTTGCAAATGATTTTCTATAAAGTGCAGCAGTTGACTTATCGCCAATCATACGATACTCTGCGTATCTTTTCGTAGCCATAAGAAATGCACCACCCATCCAAAATCCAAATACAATCGTTACAGGAGGCAAATATTCACTTGTAACAATGAACCATCCAATCAATAGGCGTATAGCATTATTTATAGACTCAGATAATACATCTAAATACGGTATTTCTTTTGAACGCATAGGACGAACATTATATATCACTCCCATAATCAACAATAATAGTTCTGTGTAAAATACCAAACGAGATGAAAAGAATGCTGCAAGTAATCCCACTGCACCAAATACGATATACATTCCATAAACACAGCTAGCTTTAAGATTTGATGATACTGCAGGACGAAATTTTTTTGTCGGATGATACTTGTCAAACTCTGCATCAAGCCACTCATTGATTATATAGTTCGCTGAAGCTATAAAACAAGTAGATATAAACCCTAAAATAAACCGCATCAAAACATTTCCAATATCTAAGTCTTTTACCAATGCTATTGCAAATACAATTCCAGGTAAAATAAACAATTGCTTTATCCAATGATCGAATCGTGCAATACGTAAATAATTTTTTATATTATCTTTTTCATACATACTTTCTATCTTCCCTCCTAAATATTCTAGTACTAATGTTATTTCAATTAACGTTATGATATAAACTATAAAATTTTTTTCTACTTTAATTAAGTGTAAGGCGTATATCGTCATTATTCATCAAATAGTATATATTCAAAAGAAATCCCCATATTGAAACAATAAAAATATCGTGAACCATCCAAGCATGGATTAACGAATGATTGTTTAACAAAATAATCCATATGAAAGGGTATAGGCTAACAAATACTAATGGTAATAATCTAAATAAATACTTTCTTGTCTTATGGTTCATCCATGATATAAGAAAAATAAAAACAAGAAATATGATTATCAACCAAATAAATGGAACATTATGGTTGATATTGCTATGCACAGAATCTGATATATTTTTGATTATACTATCGTCATTACCACCACAACGATATACAAATGCACCTATTCCCCTCTTAACACTTTCTATCGGAGAAATATGTTTAAACAATGCTGATATAATCCAACTTGAAATAAAAGTCCCTACATATCCTACTCCCCATACAAAGCTGAAAGTAATTGTATTTTTGAACTGAATCTTTAGTTCTGTACCCTTTTTATGCTCATATAACAAATATGTTATTAACGGCAAACCTAGTGTAACCAATGGCATTATCAAACAATTTATAAATATCTCAAACATTCCTATAAACAAAAAATATGACAACACCCACTTATATTCTACTTTTTTTCGAAGCATCCATAATACAGTCACTATTGAAAATAAGGCTTGTATTAAGTCTGGACCTTGATCAAATCCAAATAATATATTTAATGGATTTACTGCTAAAACAGCAATAATAAGCAGTACTGCTTCTATTAGTCCAATTTCTTGACGTATCTTTATGAATGTCCATATTAAAGCAATTATAATCAAAGAAATCTGAATTATACGCAAACCCCACACGTCAAAAAATATCATTAATGGCTTAAAAAATAGCCTGTATCCACTCCAGTAGTTCCCATTTTCCCAACTACTACTAAAAACTTTAACAGCAAAGTTACCCTCAATATATTCACGATTATCTGGATTATAAGGCTTACCTTTACGAAATTGGTTTCCATCGAAAAAATGTTCTGAATCTACACTTTGAATCATCCACATATTTGTAAAATTGTCAACTTTATTTCCATCACCAGCAAAAGAAATATCCATTCCTGTAATATCTTTAAATTGTACGTTATTTCCCTCATTATCTAGAATATCAAGAGAACGCAACATATTTTTTTCTGTAAGATTTGAAGGTATTAACCCATATAACAACGTTAATACTGTAAATGTGCAGGTAATGACAACAAAGCAAATAATAAGTGTCATCAAACTTTTAGTCTGTTTTTTCTTATAAAGTGATTTCATCATAAAATTTTCTCCTTAATAAATTTAACAGTAACGAGTTTAATAAAAATATCTAGCAAGGCTATAAATATAATCACAACCCCAAAAATTTAAATTTTTGGGGTCGCATAATTTTTTTATGATAACTAGAATTTGTTCGGCTCATAAAAGTCTTCTTCATAGTCATACTGATAATTTTTATAATTATTTCTAAATACACTGTTTTTTTGTGTTTTCTTTGCTTTTTTCTTAGGTGAAATCTTCACCTCTTCTGATTCATCATACCTAGAATCAAAATCTATATTTTTATCTCTATTTTTTAATTTAATCTTTTTGCTTCTTTTTTCCTTATTCAAATTGTATTCATCAAAATTCATTGAATCTTCCATGCTGCACCTCGAAAATTTTTAAATCTATTATCCGTCAATAACTTATACAATAATATATAATTCAACTTCCTGAAAGTCTCAATATGAGAAGTTCATTACAATTGAAAGCAAAACTTTCAGAACTTCGAACCAAGTATGGAAGTTCGATTACGAAAATCATAGATTTTCTATCTCACTTCTTTCAAGACTTTCTACCTTGATTTTATTTTAAATGATGATAACTCTTATATTTCTCTTCTTCCTTCTAAGGCTTTTGAGATTGTGACCTCGTCTGCATATTCGATTTCTCCTCCAACAGGTATTCCATGAGCTATTCTCGTTACTTTTATACCAAAAGGCTTGACAAGTTTTGCAATGTACATCGCTGTTGCTTCTCCTTCTATTGTTGGATTTGTAGCCATAATTAGTTCTTCAACATCTTCTCTGGCTAGACGTTCAAGCAGTTGTTTAACATTTAACAT
Source organism: Clostridioides sp. (assembly GCA_031272305.1). Taxonomy (GTDB): domain Bacteria; phylum Bacillota; class Clostridia; order Peptostreptococcales; family Peptostreptococcaceae; genus Metaclostridioides. Next base: position 3,342 of record JAISUA010000024.1, on the reverse strand, counting down.
CTCTGGTCCTATACCTTCCATAGGAGATATTACTCCATTCAAAATGTGGTACAAACCATTGTATTCTTTTGTCTTTTCCATAGCTGCTACATCTTTTGTACCCTCTACCACACAAATTATACTATGATCTCTTTTTGTGCTAGAACAAATTTTACAAGGGTCAGAATCAGAAATATTACAACATACAGAACAATATTTTATATCTTTTTTTGCATTATAAATAGCACTAGCAAGATTTTCAACATCGCTAGTACTCATATTAATAATATGAAAAGCAAGTCTTTGTGCTGTTTTTCTTCCTACACCTGGTAATTTCGAAAACTCATCTATTAACTTATTTATAGGTGTTGTATAATCTTGCATCATTTGATTATAATTCTCCCAACTTAATTAAAATTAAAATAATCCTGGAATATTCATTCCTCCAGTTAGTTTGCTCATTTGGTTCGCTTGAACTTCTTCTACACTTTTAATTGCTTGATTCACTGCACTTAATATCAAATCTTGAAGCATTTCTATATCGTCAGGATCAACTACTTCTGGTTTGATAACAATATCCAAAATTTCTTTTTTCCCATTGATTTTTACTGTGACAGCTCCTCCACCAACTGAAGTTTCCAGTTCTTTAGCTTCAAGTTCTTCTTGTGCTTTTTGCATATTTTCTTGCATTTTTTGTGCTTGTTTCATTAATTGGTTCATATTTGGTGCACCACCCATTCCACCAAAACCTCTTTTTGCCATATTACCAAATCCTCCTAATTTAAATGAAATGCCTTTACATATTTAAATATAATGACACTCATTCTTTATTTTTAATAATAATTTATATTTTTATATTACAAACTATTCACTTATATAAACTATTTAGCGATTTTTATTTTTATAATACAAATTATTTACTAATTTGTATTATCCTTTTCACTATTCTTCACTTCAAGTATACTATCTCCAACAAGTTCTTTTAATATGCTCTCTCCCTTGTCTTCTTTATCTTCTTCATCTTGAAATTTTACACCTGTGAAATTTGATTCAAAAACAATCTTTATTTTATAATTTTTATTTAAAACAAGATTGACTGTATTTATAATATACTCTACTGTTTCATCAGCTGTCAATCGTTTAGCCGCAAAACTATAGCTATCAGGAATAATGATGAACATCCTATCAGAATATATCTTGATTTTTTTCACACTACCCATTATACCATAAATATTGTTATATTTATCTTCTTTAAATTTTTTTAAAATCCTTTGCCAATTTTCCTTGATAAATTTTTCTTCTTCAATGTTTTCTTTTGGCTGTTCATTAGAGGAGCTAGATTCATTTTCAAAATTATTATCATTTAAACCTCCTGCTTTCGACTCAGAATTATTATCTAAAGAATTATCATATTTATTTGTTTGTACACCATTTAAACTTGTATTTTCTCCATTTGAACTTTCTTGTAAATTAGAAAACTTATTTTCATCTGTACTGTTAGTATACAATGTTATCTTTCCAGACTCAACTAATTTTTCAAGATTTTTTATTCTATCTAAAAGAGCTTCTTGATTATCTTCAAAAATAGGATTTGCAAGTTTCATAATAGCCACTTCGACTATAACTCGTTGATTTGAAGATGATTTAACCTTTTCGTATACATCAGATAATACATTTAAAATTCTAATCAACGTATTCGTTTCGATATTTTGTGCTTGTTCGAAAAATTTTTCTGATATTTCACTAGGCAGTGAAAGTATTTCGTCAAACTCTTTGGATACTTTGCACACCATAATATTTCTAAAATGGTCTATTAAATCGTTTACAAGTATTCTTATGTCTTTTCCATAAGATATAAATTTATTAAGCAAATATAAGGCATTTTTCGTGTCAGATTTGATTATAAAATCAGACAGGCTAAACATTTCTTCAATGTTAACAGTTCCAAGTATTTCTACAACATCGTTATATAATATTTTTCCATTGCTAAAAGAAACGCATTGATCGAGAATACTTATAGCATCACGAAGTGCACCACCAGAATTCGATGCAATCAATCTAAGTGCATTTTCTTCTGCTTCTATATTTTCCTCTGAAAGTATAAATTTCATTCTTTGAATTATGTCTGTGTTTTTTACTCTTTTGAAATCAAACCTTTGACATCTAGACATAATTGTAGCTGGAATTTTGTGAGGTTCTGTTGTCGCCAAAATAAATATTACATATTTAGGTGGCTCTTCTAATGTCTTAAGCAAAGCGTTGAACGCACCTTGAGATAGCATATGCACTTCATCGATAATATATACTTTATACTTGCATGTAACAGGAGAGTACTTGACGTTTTCTCTAAGCTCTCTTACATCATCTACACTATTATTTGATGCAGCATCTATTTCTACAACATCAATTGTATTCTCATCTAATATAGCTCTACAATTGTCGCACTCATTACAAGGCTCTTGATCATGGCTGTTTGTACAGTTTACTGCTCTTGCAAATATTTTTGCAGTAGATGTCTTTCCAGTACCTCTTGTCCCTGTAAATAAATACGCATGGCCTATATTTTCATTTTTTATTTGATTTTTTAATGTTTGTATTATATGAGTTTGACCTACAACCTCGTCAAATTTAACTGGTCTGTAGGATCTATAAAACGCTTTGTGCATTTTTTTATCTCCTTAAATTTTATTTCAATTTATAATAAAAATAATTTATTTTATAATAATTATAATTTATTTTTGTTATAAAAAAAATCTCTTCTATAATTTATTTTTGTTATAAAAAAAATCCCTTCTATAATTTATTTTTGTTATAAAAAAAATCTCTTCTATAATTTATTTTTGTTATAAAAAAAATCCCTTCTAAAAGGAATTTTGTTTTTTATATTAAATGCTGTACACCATCTTTCGATACACCTTCATAGACGTTACTCTAATAGTTAGCTCAACTCAGGCACTCCTAGGGCACATACAAGTGATCACTTACCGCTGCTTCCTTCCGGATCTGACGGGGTTCATGAGCTTGCATTGCATAGGACCTAAGCGTCAACACCACTTTTTAAAGGCAGCTCTACAAAAAATGTACCTCTATAATGGAATTCAATCCTGCTATAGCGGATTGCAGGTTACAGGGCACCGCTACCTCCCCATCTAGTACAGCAAACTTGCAACCTAGATTATGAATTTTCTTATTGTTATATACGTTTAGTCTTTGCAACTATATTCTGTTTATTACTATATGAATTGCATTTTTTTCTTTTTTATTACTATATGAATTGCATTTTTTTCTTTTTTATTACTATTTGAATTGCAATTTTTTCTTTTTTATTACTATATGATTTGCATTTTTTTCTTTTTTATTACT
>JAISUA010000128.1 GCA_031272305.1 Clostridioides sp. | reverse complement strand
TTATATTCAAAATCAAAAAAGTAATATAAGTTTTAACTATTATATTCAAAATCAAAAAAGTAATGTCAATTTTAACTATTATATTCAAAATCAAAAAAGTAATGTAAGTTTTAACTATTATATTTAATATATTTAAAATCATAAAATTATTCCATTCTATTTTTTGAATTTTTATGATATAATTTTATTAAGTAAAAAACAAAAAAAATAATATTATATTTAGTAAAATCGAATAATCATTTTGATAATTAATTTAAAACAATCATTTTGATAATTATTTAAAATCAAAATGATAATAAAATGATAATAAAATGATAATATTAGAATCTAGCTTGTAAAGAAATAATGAAATAAAATTTACACTACACAAAATAACAAAATGATAAAATATAATTTTGAATGGGAGGAATAATTTATGAAAGATAATAGAAATTATTTAATAAAACTTCTTAGAGAAGAAGTTAAACCAGCAGTAGGATGTACTGAACCAGTTGCACTTGCACTTGGTTGTGCAAAAGCAAAGGAACTTTTAGACGAAGATATCGTTGAAAATGAAATCTTTGTTAGCCATAATATTTATAAAAATGGAATGGGAGTAGGAATTCCAGGAACAAAGATACTTGGTCTAAAAATTGCTGCAGCAATGGGAATGGTAGCTGGTCATTCTGAAAACGGTTTAAGTGTATTAGAAACGCTTAGTGAAGAAGAAGTTAAGCAAAGTGAGGAATTTTTGGAAGCAAACGATATTTCAATAACTCCAAAAGAAACTAAAGAAAAAGTTTTTATAGAAGTATTTTTAAAAGGAAATAATAACACTGCTAAAATAAGAATAAGAGACAAACACGATAATTTCACATATTTTGAAAAAAACGGAGAAGTTTTATTTAATAGCGAAGAAGCTTCAGCAAATGATGACAATTTAGAAAATAGTAATTCTAATAAAAAAACAGTTGAAAATATAAACGAAGAAGTTAAAAAAGTAAATAATGAATCTAAAGACAATGATTTAAATGATAAAAATTCTTCTGAAAGTGAAATCGCATTAAAAGATATGACTATAGAAGAAATTATTAAAAACGTAGAAAATATGAATTTCGAAGATATTGCCTTTCTTATAGAAGGTATCGAAATGAATGAAAATATGGCTGAATATGGTCTAAAAGAAAAGGTTGGAATCGGAGTAGGATACGGAATCAGGAAAAGCATTGAAGAAGGACTTATAACTGACGATTTGATAAATCATGCTATGATGCTTACTGCTTCTGCTTCAGATGCTAGAATGTCTGGAATAAAACTTCCTGTCATGAGTTCAAATGGAAGTGGAAATCATGGACTTACAGCGATACTTCCTATAGTAGCATACAACGATAAATTTCCACAAACAGAAGAAAAACTTGCAAAAGCACTTGCTATTTCACATTTAGTAACAGGATATATAAAGAATTTCACAGGAAGACTTTCTGCTGTTTGTGGATGTGGTGTAGCAGCATCTACTGGAGCTTGTGCTGGAGTTTCATGGCTTATGGAATGTAATGAAAGACAAATCGAAGGTGCAATACAAAATATGATAGCTAATCTTAGTGGAATGATCTGTGATGGTGCAAAACCAGGATGTGCATTGAAATTAGCATCAGCTGCATCAGCTGCTATGCAAAGTGCAATAATAGCAAAAATGGATTGTTTAGTTCCTTCAAAAAATGGTATAATAGGCGATACAGTTGAAGAAAGTATCAAAAACCTAGGAAGAGTAAGCGACCTAGGAATGTCAATAACTGATGAAGTAATACTTGATGTTATGAATGATATGAACAAAGTAAAATCAAAAATTGAATGTTAGTAAATAGTAAAAGAACTCACGTTAATTGTGAGTTCTTTTAGTTTAAAAAAACATTGTCAATCAAAATATATTGTTAACTTTTTTAAAAATATAGTTGACAATATACTATTAATTATATATTATATAGAAAGGGAGATGATTTAACATGTTAAAAAATGATATATTGAATTATTTAGTTTCAAATGCAGGAGAAATTGTAACTGGTGGGAAAATTGCAGAATATCTAAATGTAAGCAGGACTGCTGTCTGGAAAAATATCAATTCTCTTATAGAAGAAGGATACGAAATTGAAAAATACCAAAACAGTGGTTATAAATTGACTTCATTAAGTGACAAACTTCTTCTAGAATCAATTAATAAAAATTTAAGAACATCTGTAATAGGAAAAGAAATTTTGATTTTGGATTCAATAGATTCAACAAATAATTATATGAAGCAGCAAGATACAACTAAACTTGATGAAGGATTTGCTGTGACTGCAAATGAACAGACAAGTGGAAGAGGTAGATTTAATAGACCTTTTTATTCACAAAAAGGAGAAGGAATATATTTGAGTTTCTTATTAAAACCTCAAACAGATATAAAGAATGTTCCTTTTATTACTATTTGTGCTGCTGTATCAGTTGTAAAAGCAATAAAAAATGTAACAAACATAGATGTATCTATAAAATGGGTAAACGATATTTTCTATAATAAAAAGAAACTTTGTGGAATACTTACAGAAGGTGTAATTTCAGCAGAGCTTGGAACTTTGGATTATGTAGTTGTAGGAATAGGACTCAATACAGGAAATATTCCTAAAGAGGTTGATGAGATAGCAACTTCAATTTCAAACATCATAGAAAATACTTCAGATAAAGTATTATGCAATACAAATCCTCTTGAAAATACTTCAGTTGAAAATGATTTAGATGAGTTCACAAGAAATATAAATAATCTTAAATCTAATTCAAACAGTGATGAAAGTAATTCAAAGATAGTTGATTTGAAAAGTACAAAAATTTTAGAAGAAGGATTTAGAAATATTCTAATTGCTGAAATTATGAATCAATTTGAGATACATTATATTCAATTTTTGAATGGAGATGTAGAAGATATTGTTGATTTTTATTCTAATAAACTATTTATAATCAATAAATTTGTAACTGTAAAAAGTGGGGATAGTTTGCTAAGAGGTAAGGTTGTAGGAATAGATAAAAATTGTCATCTTCTAATAGAAGAAGATGATAAAAAAATAATTTCAATAAGTTCAGGAGAAGTAATATTAAATTAAAAATATTTTGATGATTTAGGAGGAATTAAAATGAACAAATTTACAGCAAAAGATTTGACTTTGATAGGAATGTTTACTGCTTTTGTGGTTGTTATGGCTCAAATAAGTATTCCTATGCCTATGGGTGTGCCTATGACACTTCAAACATTTGCTATTCCACTTGCTGGAGTAAT
>JAISUA010000117.1 GCA_031272305.1 Clostridioides sp. | reverse complement strand
CTATTCTGAAAATATTAAAATTATTATTTTTTATTTTGAAGTTAATTTTTACTACTTATTAGTATAATACAAATTTTAATTTTTTCAAAGTGAGTATCAATAATTTATTTTTTGAAAGCTTCACCATTTTAAAATGCACATCATATATTTTAACAATAACATTTCTATTTAAGGAGGGAAATATGAAAAAATTTAGCAATCAATGCAACTATAATATAAACACAACCTCTAATAATTTAAACTCAAATCAAAATTGTAATAATAATTATAACCAAACTCGCAAGTATAATAATCCTTGTAAAATAAATCTTAATTATAACAATAATAATTATAACTCAACTCATTGTAATAATAATCATTATAACTCAACTCAAAGATGTAGTAATCGTTATAACTCAACTCAAAACTGCAATAATCATTGTAATTTAACACAATGTGATTATGAAAAAATAATATGTCATTTAATTGATAATCCTTGTTTTAACCAAATGATTTTCCACTATATAAATAAAAGCCTACAAGAATTGCTACCTTATATATGTTCTTGTTTGAGTTGCCCTACTGGTCCAACAGGCCCTCAAGGCGAAAAAGGAGATACTGGTGCTACTGGACTTGCTGGCGTAACTGGTGCTACTGGCTCTGATGGTGTTACTGGTCCTACTGGCGTAACTGGTTCTACTGGTGTCACTGGTCCTACTGGCGTAACTGGCAATACTGGCGTTACTGGATCTGATGGTGTTACTGGTGCTACTGGCGTAACTGGCAATACTGGTGTTACTGGAGATACTGGTGTTACTGGGGATACTGGTGTTACTGGCTCTGATGGTGTCACTGGTCCTACTGGCATCACTGGTCCTACTGGCGTCACTGGAGATACTGGTATCACTGGGTATACTGGCTCTGATGGTGTCACTGGTGCTACTGGCATCACTGGTCCTACTGGTGTCACTGGAGATACTGGTACCACTGGGGATACTGGCGTATGCACATGCCCTACTGTTACATCATCTTGCTATATTTATGTTTCCAACGAAGGCTCTCAGGATGTAAATGTCATAGATCCAACTACAAATACCCTTATTTGTACTATTCTTATCACACCTGATAGTAGTAGACTTGAAGGGTTAGCAGTTAATAAAAATACTGGTTTAGTTTATGTTACTGATGCAAACAACAACATTCTAAATATAATTGATTCCTCTACAAATACTGTTGTTTCTAGTATGAGTTTTGGAGAGTATATTTGGGACGTTGATGTTGATCCTAATACTAATTTAATTTATGTAGTAAGTGGTGATAATAATAGTCTATATGTTATCTCTGGAAATACTAACACTATAATTACTTCTATCGGTGTTGGTACTATGCCAGAACAAGTAAAAGTGAACCCTAACACTAGACTAATCTATGTTTCTAATGGTTCCAGTGATAATGTAAGTGTTATAGATGGAAATACCAATACTATAATTATTACTATCGATGTTGGAGATGGAGCTAATGGAATTGATATTGATACTAGTACAAATAAAATTTATGTTGCAAACACAAATACCGATAATGTATCGGTAATAGATGGTGATACAAACACCGTAATATCAACTATAAGTGTCGGAGATGCACCAAGCAGAATTTCCGTTGATCCAACCACACATTTAGTCTATGTTACAAACTACAATAGTGGCAATGTAAGTGTAATAGATGGTTATACAAATACTGTTATAACTACTTTTCCAACTCTTGGGCTATCTAAAGCAGTACTTGTTTTACCTAATTCTAATACTTTATATTTGGCAAGATACCAAAGTGATCCTGTTGTCAATGTAATAGATACAACCACTAACACTCCAATAACAACAATTCATGTAGGAACTAATCCAGTAAGTATGGATTATCTATGTAAATAACTTGCTGTATTTTAAATAAAAAATATCCAATATGATAGTATAAACATAAAAAGATATCCATACGATAGTATAAACACTAACGTATGGATATCTTTTTATTTAAATTGTAAACTTTTAAACTTCAACTTTAATATCTAGCAAGAGAAAAAGTGACGTGCTAGTCCACCTTTTGCTGTTTCTCTATATTCTTCTTTCATGTCAAGTCCTGTTTGTTTCATTGTTTCTACTACTTGATCAAGTGATATAGAATGACTTCCAGACGTTAAACGTGCATATTCAGCAGCATCATAAGCTCTTTTTGCTGCCATTGCATTTCTTTCTATGCACGGAATTTGAACATATCCATATACAGGGTCACAAGTTAGTCCTAAATGATGTTCAAGTCCTATCTCTGCTGCATATTCTATTTGTTCTGTAGTTCCACCTTTTAGATAAGCAACTGCTGCAGCTGCCATTGAACAAGCTGCTCCTACTTCACCTTGACATCCTACTTCTGCACCAGAAATAGATGCGTTTGTTTTAATAACATTTCCTATCATACCTGCAACAGCAAGAGCTTCAAGTATTTTTTCATCGCTAAAACCATAGAAATCTTGCATAGATAGAAGTATTCCAGGTATTACTCCTGCTGCACCACAAGTTGGAGCTGTTACAATGATGTTACCTGAAGCATTTTGTTCTGATACTGCTAGTGCGTAAGCATATACAAGTACAGAAAATTCTTTTGTTTCTTCATACTTCTTGTAAAATGTACTAGCTCTTCTTTGAAGATTTAATTTTCCAGGTATAAGATCGTTTGTTGCAAGTCCTTTTTCTACTGCTGTTCTCATAGCTTTTCTTATATTTTCAAGATGATTCATGATATCTTCATCTTCGTTTTCTTTTACATAATCCACTATTGTTTTTTTGTTTTGATCGCACCATTCAACTAATTGTTGCATATTTTCAACGTCAAATACGCTATTTGCTTTTGAATTTCTTTGACCTTCTTCTGCCAAAGATCCTCCTCCTACAGAATATACAAGCCAATCTGCAGTTACTTTTCCCTCTTTGTCAAGTGCTTCAAGTTTCATACCATTTGGATGGTATTCTTTTATCACTTCTGGTTGCCAAACAATTTCAACTTTCTTAGGAGCAAGTGTTTTTATTATAATATAATCAGTCAAATGCCCTTCACCTGTCGCTGCCAAACTTCCATACAAATACACTCTAAAGCTATCTGCTTCAGGATTTTCTTTGTTGAACTTATCAGCTGCTCTCTGTGGTCCCATAGTATGTGAACTTGAAGGACCATTCCCTATTTTGTATAACTCTCTCAAACTATCCATAACAAAAATTCCTCCTCTAAATACTGTAGAATAGTATTCTTTTTATTTAAAAAATTAAATTATTTTTTTAATTTTTTACTTCAATTTTGATTTTTTACTTTCAATTTGATTTTTTACTTTCAATTTAGATTTTTATCACAATTTAATTTGATTTCTTACTTTCAATTTGATTTTTATCACAATTTAATTTGATTTCTTACTTCAATTTTGATTTTTTATAATGATTTGATATTCTATTACAATTTCATTTCTTATTTCAATTTGATTTTTATCTTAATTTTTTATATGTTATTTTTTTTAAATTTCCATATCTATTATAACAAAATTATTTAACTTGTCGTAATAATTTTTTGAGTTTGTATTAGTAAATTTTTATAAATAATTAAAAATAATCCTAATAAGACGGCCAATTTTTAAATCAGAAAGTTTTATTCATAGGCTTAAAAAAATCAACCACTAATTCTTTTTAAAAATAATAAGCACTTTTTACAATATGTAGTGCATTTATTGTGATGTACATAGTAAAAAGTTGCACATATAATAGTTAGTAATCTAATGCGAAGGTGGGATAAAATGAAAAAAATTAATTTGGCTATTGTTGGTGCTACAGGTATGGTTGGAAGAACTTTTATAAAAGTTCTTCAAGAAAGAAATTTTAATATAGATAATCTATATCTTTTTTCTTCTTCTAAATCTGCAGGCACTAAAATAAAATTTTATGACAAAGAATATATTGTTGAAGAATTAAAAGAAGATTCTTTTACAAATAGAAATATACAAATAGCTCTATTTTCAGCAGGTGGCTCTACAAGTGAAAAATATGCCCCTATAGCAGCCGAAAATGGTGCTTTAGTCATTGACAACTCAAGTCAATGGAGAATGGACGAAAATGTCCCTCTAGTAGTTCCTGAAGTCAATCCTGAAGATATAAAAAAACACAAAGGAATAATAGCAAATCCAAATTGCTCTACTATTCAAGCTATGGTTGCTCTTAAACCTTTAGACAATAAATACAAAATCAAAAGAATCGTGTATTCAACTTATCAAGCTGTATCAGGTTCAGGCGTAAAAGGTGTAGAAGACCTCGAAAAAGGTATCGAAGGAAATCCAACAGGATTCTATCCACATCCTATTTCTTACAATTGTCTTCCACACATAGATATCTTCTTAGACAACGGATATACAAAAGAAGAGATGAAAATGGTAAACGAAACTAGAAAAATTTTAAATAACTATGATTTGAAAATTACTGCTACTACTGTAAGAGTACCCGTGAAAAACGGACATAGCGAAAGTATAAACGTCGAATTTGAAAATAATTTCGATCTTGACGAACTAAAAGACACTCTTTGCAATTTCCCTGGACTTATCGTTATAGACAATCCTTCTAACAACGAATATCCTACTGCTTTTGAAATTGCAGACACTGATGAAGTCTATGTAGGAAGAATCAGAAGAGATTTCAGTATAGATAATGGAGTCAATCTTTGGGTTGTAGCTGATAATATAAGAAAAGGTGCAGCTACAAACGCTGTACAAATCGCTGAAAAAGCAATTGAATATAACATAATATAGTTTATCACACTGGATATCTATTGTATAATAAGACTTATCATCACTTAAGTAAAATCTAATGAGATAAGTCTAGAAAGAAGTGAGATAGAAAATCTTTGATTTTCGTAATCGAACTTCCCTACTTGGTTCGAAGTGCGAAAAC
>JAISUA010000073.1 GCA_031272305.1 Clostridioides sp. | reverse complement strand
AGTATATGAATTATAAAATTATAAATGAATAAATAGATTTAGATAAAATATTGTGAAAAATTAGAATCATATACAATTATTTTTTTTATTATACTCCTGTTTTGGACACTTCTCAATATGATTTGGAAAAAGTTTTTTTCACATTTTTTTAAAAAATAAAGATAAAATTGATAGATTGATTATTATAGAACAAAAAAATATAGATATATTTATCATATTCATACGATTAATTTGTCTCTAAAGAATAATATTTTTAAAATATGGTATTTTTGAAAAAAATTTTTTAATATTTATATATTAATTTTATAAAAAAAGACTTGCAAATTGAATAGATTTTTTATATACTTAAAACAAGAGAGATAGATTTTAAAAATAAAAATTGTAATTACATTTTTATAATGAATTATCATATAAGAATGTATATTTTACATAGTTATACGGATGAAGCATTTGTGAGACATCTTTTATTTGAAAGGGACCGAAGGGACAAGTCTATTATTATATTCCAATTAATATAGATGAATTTCTCAGGTAAAAATAACAAATGTGGACGTAGCTCTGGAAATTAATTGACAGAGGACACAGATGGAATTGTGTTCTCTGTCTTTTATTTTAACAGCATTAAGGAGTTGATATTGTGTTACTTATTACTAATAATCCTAGATTTAAAAATGGTGATTTTTTAGAAAACAACTTGGATTTTAAGGCAACCGTTTTCTTTTCTGAAATTACTTATATAGATATTTTGAAAAAAGTGAGAGAATATGTTCATAAGAATTATAAACTTTTGACACATCCTCTCTATGGTAGTGTCAAGCCAAATGAAACAATTTATAGAACAGTCATTCTAAAAGAAGGCAAAGAACTGGATTATGATTCAGTAAGATTAATAGAAGATGCTATTTATACGGCAGAGAAATTTTTGAATAATAAAAAAACTCCTGACTGGAGTGAAAGTATTAAAGAAGATTTCCAAGTAATTGATTATGACATAATAATGAATACTATAAATAGGATTAAATATTAAAAATATAATCATAAATAGATAAAAATCTAATTATGTGATAAATATTAAATATAATAAAAGTAATATTTCAAGTGGTTTATTCAAGTGGTTTATTCAAGTGGTTTATAAGATGAATATTTTAAATATTAAGTAAAATATTAAAAGATTCTATAATTTTTGTCAAACTTTGTTGTTTAAATAATAACACAATTTATTAAGTTGATATTTTTATTGTTAATTTCATATTATAAGAAATAATATTTCTTAATTAAATAATGTATATATTTAAATAACAGTTATATATATTAAAAACAATTAAAATGTAGCAAAACAATTAAACAAGGAGGAGTACATTGATGGAAAATGTTTATGATTTAATCATAATTGGTTCTGGTCCAGCAGGATTGGCAGCAGGACTTTATGGTTCAAGAGCTAAGTTGAATACTTTAATTATTGAAAAGGATAAGACAGGTGGTCAAATAGTTATAACTGATGAAGTTGCCAATTATCCAGGTTCAATAAGAGAAGCTACAGGACCAACTCTTATAGCTAGGATGGTAGAACAATGCGAAGAATTTGGTGCAGCTAGAACTAAAGATACTATAGTTGATGTTGAACTAGAAGGAGATATAAAAGTTTTAAAAGGCCAAAAAGGCGATTACAAAGCTAAAGCTGTTATAATTGCTTCAGGAGCATCTCCAAGAAAAATAGGTTGTCCTGGTGAAAAAGAACTAACAGGAAAAGGTGTTTCTTATTGTGCAACTTGTGATGCAGATTTCTTTGAAGGACTTGAAGTATTTGTTGTAGGTGGAGGAGATAGTGCTTTTGAAGAAGCTATGTATCTTACAAAATTTGCAAGAAAAGTAACTATAGTTCATAGAAGACAAGGTTTCAGATGTGCAAAGAGTATAGAAGAAAAAGCTAGAGCAAATGAAAAAATAGAATTCTTACTTGACACAGTAATAGAAGAAGTAAAAGGTGATGGAATACTTGAATCAATAGTATTCAAAAACACTCAAACTGGAGAACTTACTGAATACTTTGCTGATGAAGAAGACGGAACAATGGGTGTATTCGTATTCGTTGGTCTTGTTTCTCAAACAGATGTATTCAAAGGAAAAGTTAATATGAACGAACAAGGTTATATATTGACAGATGTTGAAATGAGAACTAATGTTCCAGGAGTATTCTCAGCAGGAGATTGTAGAGAAAAATCACTTAGACAAGTTGTAACTGCTTGTGCTGATGGAGCTATAGCTGCTGTTAACTCTGAAAAATATATAATCGAAAAATTTGGTGAATAAAAATCAAGTTTTTTAGTGAAAAATAAAGATGAGTAAAAAATAAACACGAGTAAAAAATAAACAGTAAATAAGTTTACTTGCTTAGTCAATTGTTATAAAAATAAGATTTTCGTTTTAATACAAATAAAATTTCTGCTTTAAATAAAAAAAATGGAAATTCTTGTTTAAAAAATACTTACTAAAAATTCAGTAAGTAACAAAAAATTAGCAAGTAACAAAAATATAAAAGTTATATTATTTTTAAGGAGGGTTTAAAAATGTTTGAATTGACAAAGGAAAATTTTGAAGAAGAAGTAAAACAAGCTGAAGGGTATATATTTATAGATTTCTGGAGCCAAAGCTGTGAACCTTGTAAAGCTTTAATGCCAGATGTACACAAATTAGCTGAAAAATATGCTGATAGTGCAGTTAAATTCTGTTCTTTTGATACTACAAAAGCAAAAAGACTTTGCATAAAAGAAAAAGTTATGGGTCTTCCAACATTAGCTATCTACAAAGATGGTGAAAAGGTTGACGAAATAGTTAAAGAAGATGCAAATATTCCAAATATAGAAGAAATGATAAAAAAATATATATAATTTATTACAATTTAATGAATTTTTATAGAATAAAATATAATTTTTTAACCTAGATATTATTTAACTGTTTGTTAAATAACATATAAATAATTTTTAAGGAGGTGCAGTATGCGTCTTGAATTAGGTAAAATCAATATCAAAGATGTACAATTTGGTGAAGAAACTAAAGTTGTTGATGGTGTTTTATATATCAACAAAGAAGAGATGCTACAAGAAATTGGTGGAGATGAGCATATCAAATCAATAGATTTAGATTTAGCTCGTCCAGGCGAAAGTGTCAGAATTACTCCAGTAAAGGATGTAATTGAACCAAGAGTAAAAGTTGAAGGAAATGGTGGTATTTTCCCAGGAGTAATATCAAAAGTTGATACTGTAGGTGAAGGTAGAACTCATGCACTTAAAGGTGTTGCTGTTGTTACAACTGGTAAAATAGTTGGTTTCCAAGAAGGTATTATTGATATGGTTGGAGAAGGTGCAAAATATACTCCTTTCTCAAAAACAAACAACGTAGTTGTTATTGCTGAACCTATTGATGGACTTAAACAACATCAACATGAAAAAGCAGTAAGAATGATTGGATTCAAAGCTGCAACATATTTAGGAAAAGTTGCTAAAGACCTTACTCCTGATGAAGTTTGCACTTATGAAACTAAACCATTACTTGAACAAATAGCTGAATATCCTGAACTACCAAAAGTAGGATATGTTTATATGCTTCAAACTCAAGGCTTACTTCATGATACTTATGTTTATGGGGTAGATGCAAAACAAATAGTTCCAACTTTACTTTATCCAACAGAAATAATGGATGGAGCTATAGTAAGTGGTAACTGTGTATCAGCTTGTGACAAAAACCCAAGCTATGTTCACTTAAACAATGGAGTAATAGAAGAACTTTACAAACAACATGGTAAAGAAATCAACTTCCTTGGTGTAATTATAACTAACGAAAATGTTTACCTTGCTGACAAAGAAAGATCTTCAAACTGGACTTCAAAATTATGTAAATACCTTGGATTAGATGCAGCAATAGTATCTCAAGAAGGTTTCGGAAATCCTGATACTGACTTGATCATGAACTGTAAAAAAATCGAAAATCAAGGTGTAAAAACTGTAATAGTAACTGACGAATATGCTGGTAGAGATGGTGCTTCTCAATCACTTGCAGATGCAGATGTAAAAGCAGACGCAGTTGTTACAGGAGGAAATGCTAACCAAGTAGTAATACTTCCTAAACTTGACAAGATTATAGGTCATA
>JAISUA010000048.1 GCA_031272305.1 Clostridioides sp. | reverse complement strand
GAAGAATTAAAAATTATTTTCGAGGAAATATATAAAAATTTCAATGTAAATAAAAATGCAGAAATCACTATAGAATCAAATCCCGGAACGTTAAATATAGAAAAGCTACAAACTATGTTAGAGTGTGGAGTAAACAGACTTAGCATAGGACTTCAGTCTACATTTGATAAACATTTGAAGTATATAGGAAGAATACATACATTTGAAGAATTCTTGAAAAATTATAGTGAAGCTAGAAATTGTGGATTTAGCAATATCAATATTGATTTAATGTATAGTTTACCGAATCAAACTATGGAAGAATGGAAAGAAACGCTTGAAACAGTTGTAAAATTAAATCCAGAACATATTTCTGCGTATTCTTTAATACTTGAAGAAGGTACAGAATTGTATGAAATGGAATCAAAAAATGAATTTCAATTAAATGATGAAGAAATAGATATACAAATGTATAGATATACTATAAATTTTTTACAAAAACACGGATATAATCAATATGAAATTTCAAACTATGCAAAATCCAGATGTAATCAAAATGAAGCCTCAAACTACACTAAATCTAGATATAATCAAAATGAAGCCTCAAACTACTCAAAATCTAAATGTAAACAATATAAAATTCCAAATTGTGAAAAACAAGATAATAAATACAAATCTTTTGAATGTGAACATAACAAAGGATATTGGAAGTGTGAAGAATATATTGGAGTAGGTGCAGGTAGCAGTGGATTTATAGGTGATGTTAGATATAATAATGTGTGCGACCTTGAAACTTATCATAATATGATAAAAAAAGGCATAAAACCAATTGAAAATAAAGATATACTCACAGAAAAAGATTTTATAGAAGAAAAAATTTTTATGGGTTTGAGAATGAATGAAGGGATTTACTTTGATGAGTTCGAGAAAAAGTTCAAAATAAATTTTGCCGAAGTTTACAAAAATGAAATAGAAAAACTATCAAAACAAAATTTAATCGAAATTATATATGACAAAAAATCAATTGCTGGAATCAAACTTACACAAACAGGTCGAGAGATTTCAAATACTGTTTTCGTAGAATTTTTGAGGTAAAATAAAAAGCTTATTTAGATATAAAAATTTAGACTTGCAAATGGTGTTAATATTTTAGTGTTTACTTAAACGAAATATCATTAAATTTAATAGTATTTTAAACACTTCCTAAAAAGTTTAAAAAATCCTAAAGAGTAGTATTAACTTTAGGATTTTTTTATGAGAAGAAAATTTTCATAATCAAAACGAAAAGTTCTGTTTCAAATTCATAATCAAAACGAAAAGTTCTGTTCAAATCCATAATCAAAAAATGAAAACTTCAGTTTCAACTCTAAAATTAAAAAGTAAAAATTTTGTTTAATCACAATTAAAAAATGGTATATACCAAAATTTTCTGAAATATGTAAAAAATATATTGTTTTTTTTAGATTTATGTAATATAATAGAAGAAATGATACTGAAATAGACAATTATATTAAATAATTTTTTTTAGTATTGTTTTAAAATTTTTATAATTGGTATAGTCCGTTGATAAGAAAACAAAATTTTAAAATTTGTAATCTAGAGGAATTACAAATGAGGAGGGGTGAAATTATAATGGGTGATTTTTTGACACAACTTATGTATTGTTTTTGCTGTTTGAGTGTATTTTTACTTATAGGTACTTTTTTGAGAGCGACAGTGCCTATATTTAGAAAATTATTCATACCAGCATCTGTTATCGGAGGGTTTGTTGGACTTTTAGTAGGTCCTATTGTTTTTAAGGATCATGCACTGATTCAATTTCCAAAAGAGTGGATTTCTATTTGGTCTGCACTTCCAGGTGTACTTATAACTCCGGTTGTAGCAAGTATTCCACTAGGAATGAAGTTTGGATCAAAAGAAAAGAATGGTGAAGATGTAAAGGGGAAAACGTCTTCCAATGTAATAAAAATGTTTTCGATAGTTGTTTTAGTAACAGTATTACAACAAATGTTAGGTTTAATTGTAAAACAATTATATACTATGTTTAATCACAATATAGAATTATATTCTTTGTTTGGATATGAATTATCAAGAGGATATTCTGGTGGACATAGTACTGCAGGTGTAGTGGGGGCTATGCTTAAGGATTTGAACATTCCATATTGGGAAGTTGCTCAAGGTGTAACAGCAACATTTGCAACTTTCGGTATAATAGGAGGTATGATTATAGGAATTATTTCTATAAATATAGCTGCTAGAAAAGGAAAAACAGAAATTCTTAAAAAACCTGGTGATATACCTAAAGATCTTGCAAGAGGAATTCAAATGAATTTGAGTAAACAAAAATCTGCTGGTGTTGAGACTACTTACAATTCATCAATAGAGTCACTTACATTCCACTTTGCTATAGTATTACTTGGATGTGGTATGGCTTATGGTGTTATGTCTTTGGTAAAACTAACAAATATATCAGCTATAACTAGTATTCCTGTTTGGGCATATGCTATAATTACGATGTTCTTTATAAATTTCTTGATTCAAAAACTTGGACTTGGAAATCTTATATGTGAAAAGACAAAATCAAGTGTATCAGGAATTTGTACAGATTATGCAATAGTTGCAGCAGTTGCATCTATACCTGTACAAGCAGTTATGAAATATGCAGCACCAATGTTAATAATAGCATTCTTGGGATATATCGTGACATATAGCAGTGTTAAATTCTTATGTTACAAATGTTTTACAGATTCAAAACATGAAAGAGCAATGGCTATATTAGGAATGTGTACAGGAGTTTTCTTAACTGGCTTGATGTTGCTAAAAATATGTGATCCAGATTATGAACTTCCAGTATTAAATGATTTTTCTATATCATATTCGTTCCAATCAGTGGAAGATTTCGTAATAATGCCATTTGCAATTAATCTATGGCTTACAGGAACATTCTCACAAATTATGTGTTTCTATGGAGTACAAGTGATAATCCTAGTATTGTTACTTTTATATGCAAGTAAATTATCTTCTTTCTCGATGAATCGAAAAAAGCAATTGTCAAATGCTAGTTAGAAGAAAGAATGTTTTAGTCATACAAAATATAGACAAAGGACAGCGATAGCATAATTTCAGTTAAACTAAAACAAAAAATAAAAATAACAAAAAAATAGAAACAACAAAAAGAAATAAAAAATGATAAAAAAATAATTAAAAAACAAACTTATTTATAGACTATTCCTATATAATAATAAGCATTATATAATAAAAAACATAAAGTATTATATAATAAAGCATATAGTTAAAATATTAAAAGACTATTTTTTATTAGTATAAAAGAGCTGATAAAGATTGTTTGAAAAATTTGATTTGATTCTTATACTCATATGAAGTGTGAGATTATTATGAGAAGTGCATATGATAGAAAATGGATGTTTTCGCACTTCGAATAACAAGACTTATCTCATTAGATCTTATTTAAGTGATGATAAGTCTTATTAAACAAATTTGAAAATAATTTTATCAGCTTTTTTTAAGTAGTTTTTACTTAGAATAGCTTTTTATGAATAATATTAAAAAAATTTATATATACAGTAAATTTTTTATTTACAACGCATATATAAAATATTATAATATACTTTATAGGCAGAAAATACTTATTAAGTATAGCATATTTGGAAGAAGGTGAATTTTATTCAGCTAAATAAAAGACAAAATAAAATAATTGACATAGTAAAAAATAAAGAACCTATTACTAGTGAACAAATAGCAGATATTTTAAACGTTACAAGAGCAACTTTGAGAGCCGACTTATCTATACTTACAATGACGGGTATACTTGAAGCTAGACCTAAAGTTGGATATTTGTACACTGGAAAAGGAGATATTAATTTTTTATCTAGTAATTATAAAGAAAAGAAAGCAGAAGAAGTTATGAGTCTTCCAGCTATTGCAAAGAAAGATGACAGTGTTTACGACGTTATTGTGACAATGTTTTTATCAGATGTAGGAACAGTTGTAATTGTTGATGAAAATGATTTTGTATGTGGAATAGTTTCAAGAAAAGATTTATTGAAATCAACAATAGGTGGAACTGATGTAAACAAAATGCCTGTAGGTTTGATTATGACTAGAATGCCAAATCTCATTACAGTTACAAGAGATGATACAATACTTACTGCCACAAAAAGAATGATTCAACATGAAATAGATTCATTGCCTGTAGTAGATTATATCGACAACGATATAAATAAAATGAAAGCTGTAGGAAGAATATCAAAGACAACGATAGCAAAATTATTTTTAGAAATAATAAATAGTTAGGAGGAGTGCTATGAATCACACTATAATATATGTATTATCAGATTCAGTTGGAGAAACAG
>JAISUA010000039.1 GCA_031272305.1 Clostridioides sp. | reverse complement strand
TTTTAACCTTTTTCTGCCAAAGTAGTTGTTTTTTTTTAGAAAATATTATAATGTAGTTACAATTTAATTAAATAGTGTAGCTACCAAGATAGTTAAGTTGAATAATATCTAATGATACTGATAAGAAAATCAGAAGTGATATACTTATTAGTAAATTAAAAAAATTAGTTGGAGGAGAAAATTTTATGAAATTATGTATGTATATTGCTAAAAAATATATTACACAATACAAAAGTCGTTCAGTATCAATATTGCTGAGTATGATCATCTGTATAGGTTTGATAGTAGGAATAAGTTCTCTATTTGAGAGCGAAAAACAGGCAAATATCGATATGTTGAAATACGAATTTGGAATTCATGATGCTAAATTAGTCAAGGTTGACTCTAATATTGAGCAAAAATTAATCAACAATAAAAACATAAAAAAAGTTGGTTTGACTAAATATTATGATTCTAATGCTGATTTAAATAAGGAATTTAATATAGTAGAAGCAAATTCAGATTTTCTTGATTTGAATAATACGAAAATAGTAAAGGGAAAATTTCCAACTAAATCAGGCGAGATAGCTATAGAACCATGGGTTGCTCAAAACTTAGGATTGTCAGAAAATTTGAATCAAAAAGTAAAATTCAAATTATATAACAGCCAAAAGGAAGAGGAATTCACAGTAGTTGGAATATTAAAAGATAGAGTATCAAATAAAGCAAAGGGATTTCAAGAGCTGATAATACCACTAAATAATAAGAATACAAAAGAAGAAACAGCTTATATAGAGTTTAATGATAAGAAAAATATAAATGAACAGATAAATAATTTAAAGAAAGAATTGAAAATATCTTCAGACAAAATCAAATCAAACCAATATGTTCTTGAAGCACAAAATCAAAACATATTTATAAACGCAAATCTTAGCGTAGTAATATTTATAGTAGCAGTGTTTGCTTGTGTAATTGTATATAGTATTTTTAATATATCAACACTTCAAAGATTGTCAGAATATGGCATGTTTAAAGCTATAGGTGCTAAAAATAGACAAATGTTCAATATGATTTTTTCAGAGTTATTTGTGTTGTTTCTTGTTTCTATACCTTGTGGAGTATTGACAGGATTTGTAGGAGCAAACTTAGCATCTTCCAAAGTGGGACAACTTGGAGTAGAAAGTGCAGGGGCTAGTATAAGCAAAGTATTCATTTCAAAAGAATCAATAATAATAGCAATAATATTATTGTTGATAGATATTATTATAATAGCACTTGTAAATACAATTAAGTTAAAAAGAAAATCAGCAATTGACTGTATATATTTAGATTTTGACTTTAATAAGAAAAACAGCAAATATACATATAATATTGGAAGAAAATTGTATGTAACAAAATTTATATCTATAAAAAATTTATTGAAAGATAAAAAAAGTTTGCTTATAACGGTTATTTCAATGGCACTTGGAAGCACAATATTTATTGTGTCAAATTTTAGTACTTCTATTCAAAAAGAAAGTAATAGATTGCATTATCAATCAAATGGAGAGTTTACTTCTGATTATAAAATATCAGAAACATCATCTAACCTTAGAGCAGGTCTTACGAAAAATCAAATAAAAAATCTAGAAAATTTAGATGGTGTAAAAAGTGTAGAAGCATTCAAATATAATTTTGTAAGTATGAATGTTAAAGATGAAGATGCACATTATCCTCATTTTTACGATGATTTAAATAATGGAGGAAGAACAAAAAATTTATACGGAGGAATCTTCACAAGAAATATTGATAATAAAAGCTATGATTACAAAGGTTCTCTATTTGGTTACAATGATACTAGTTTAAATAAATTAAAACCATTTTTGACAGAAGGAAATATAGATATAGATAGTATGAAAAAAAATAATATATGTATATTAAAAGTGGATTATGACGGTTTTAAAAATAAAATACTAGATTACAAACCTGGGGATAAGATAAAGGTAAAATATTTGAAGTCATCTATAATGAGTGAAGAAACATTGAAATTTCCAGAGGATAGAGAGTATATAGAGAAAGAGTATGTAATAGGTGCTTTAGTAGAAGATGGAATTGTAAGAGAAGAATACACAGGTGGAAGTTTTGGTTGTCAAGTGATTTTGGCTAATGAAGAGTTTGAGAGAGATTTAGGTTTTGAAAATTATTGGATTGTAAATATAGATAAAAAACCTAATTATAGCTCTTCAAAATTAAATAAGAAAATTCACAATACAACAAAAGAAACACTTGGACTACTTATGAGAGATTTATCAGAAGAGATGAATAAACTTGATGAGTACAGCAATACAAAAGCTATGTTTATAAATGCTATCACTATAATCTTATTCTTAGTAAGTTTATTCAATATAATCAACAGTATAAGTTATAGCTTGATTTCTAGAGTAAACGAATTTGGTATATTGAGATCAATGGGTATGACACTGAAAAGATTAAAGAATATGATAAACTTTGAAGGTATTGGTTATGGAGTTATAGCAAATGTTGTGACAATTGTGCTGTCATTAGTATTGCAAATGATTATTTTTGATAAAATGAAGGGTAATTTAATGAATCCTAAATTTTACATTGATTATAATTTGTATATTGCAGTTGTGATTAGTAATATGATCATAGGATTCTTGGCGACATATATACCTTCTTATAAATTCAAGAAAAAAGATATAATGGACTTGATAGTTAAGATCGAATAATAAAGTTAAGTTTTGGTGAAAAAATTACTATGAAGATGAGTAGGATAGAAAATTTAGGTTTTCATATTTCAAACCTATTATGTAAGTTAATTGTGAAAATCAAAGATTTTCTATCTCATTTTTTTCAAGAGTTTTATTTATTATTGAAAAAGGGGTGATGCTTTGAGTTATGTATTTTCAGATTCATTTATAAAAAAGAAGGGATATAAAAATGAAATTATGTGTTAAGGTTGCGAGAAGTTATATAACTAAATACAAAAGTCGTTCAGTATCAATATTACTTAGTATGATTATCTGTATAAGCTTAATAGTAGGTATAAGTTCTTTATTTGAAAGTGAAAAGCAGGCTAATATCGAAATGCTAAAGTATGAAAACAGCAGTTATCATGTGGAATTTAAAGATGTGAGCAATGTTAATAAAAATAAAATATTAGAAGATTCTACAGTGAGTAAAGTTGGAATAAGAAGATACTATGATTCAGGTGCTGATCCAAATCAAATGTTTAATATAGTAGAGGCAAATCAAGACTATCTAGATTTAGAAAATACAAAGATAATAAAAGGAAGGTTACCAAGTAAACCTGGAGAGATAGCTATAGAACCATGGGTAGCTCAAAATTTAGGAATAGCAGAAAAAATTGATCAAAAGATATCTTTTAAATTATACAACAATGGAAATGAAAAAACAGAGGACTTCACTGTTGTAGGAATAATTAAAGATGTAGTTGTCAATAAATCAAGAGCAATCAAAGAAATAATAACATCTTATGATGAGAAAAGTAACAAGGAACAATACATCTACATAGGATTCAAAGAAAGTAAACATTTGGACGAAAATATAAATAGATTAAAAAAAGAGTTGAAAGTTAAAAATGATAATTTTAAAATAAACAAAGATGTAGTATCCGCTGAATCCTCAAATATTTTTATCAATAGCTATCTAGGTTCAGTAGTAATAATTATAGCTTTGTTTGGTTGTTTTATAGTATACAGTATATATAACATATCTACAATGCAAAGGATATCAGAATATGGAATGCTTAAGGCTATAGGAACAAATAAAGGAAAATTATTCAATATTATATTTATGGAATTGCTTACGTTGTTTGCAGTAGCTGTTCCACTTGGAGTAGTTACAGGAATATTAGGTGCAAAGCTAACGGCTTCTCATATTGGCGTATTAAATCCAGAAAGCATAGGGGTGATAAGCAAAGTATTCATTTCGAATGAATCAATTGCAATTTCAATTATTTTATTATTTATAGAAGTATTTATTATTTCTATATTAAATTTAATAAAATTGAACAGATTATCTACAATAGATGCTATATCTAAAAATTTAGAAAAAGATAAGAAAAATAAAAGTAAAAAAATGTATTCCTTTGGGAGAAGATTGTATGTTGCAAATTTTATATCTTTAAAAAATATGACTAATAGTAAGAAAAGTTTCGCTGTAGCGGTAGCCTCTATGTCACTTGGAAGTATTATATTCATTGTTTCAAACTTTGTATTTTATATAAAAAATGAGAGCAATAAGCTCAAGTTGACAGAATACAATATTATTTCTTCAGACTATTATATAAGCGAATCATCTACTGATTTAAGTGATGGAATAAATGAAGAACAGGTTAAAAAGATAAAAAATTTAGATGGAATAAAGAGTGTAGAACCATTCAAATACAGACTTATAAGTATGAATATTGACATGGATAAGATGAACTATCCAGACTTTTATGAAGATTATAACTTAGCACCAGCATATAAGGCAATGGGAGGAATTTTTAATAAAAATAAAGATAATAAAAGTTATGATTTTAAAGGTGGATTGTTTGGATATAATGATTTGAGTCTAAAAAGATTGAAGCCATTTCTTAAAGAGGGAAGTATAGATATCGAAAATATGAAAAATAACAACGTAGTAATAATAAAACTTGACTACGATGGAAAAGGAAACAAAGCTATTAACTATAAGGTTGGAGATAAGATAAAAATAAAATTTCAAAGAAACACAGTAATACCAGATGAAGATAGAAAATTTCCAGATGGAAAGGAATATATAGAAAAAGAATATGTGATAGGTGGAATAGTAGATCAGGTAATAGTAGACGAATGGTATATAGGTGCTACTTATGGTTGCAAAGTAATAATTTCAAATGATAAATTCAAAGAAGATATTGAAAAAAATACAGGAAATAGTAATTATCGTCTTGTAAATATACAGCAAAAAGACAATTATAATCATAAAAAATTAAATAAGAAAATACACAAAATAATCAATGGTACAACTGGAGTTGTGATGCAGGATTTAGTAGAGGAAACTAATAATATAGATAAATTATACAAACAGAAACTGATATTCATAAATACAGTGATAGTTATTTTGTTCTTAGTAAGTTTATTCAATATAGCTAATAACTTAAGCTACAATTTAACTGCTAGAACAAAAGAGTTTGGAAATTTAAGAGCAATAGGTCTATCATCAAAGAAATTTAGAAATATGATAATATTTGAAGGAATCACTTATGGAGTGGTGTCTGACTGTATCACTGTAATAGCTTCTATTGCATTGCAAGTGTATATGTTTGGTAAGATGAAGTCAGAGCTTATGGATCCTAAGTTTTTTATTGATTACAAATTATATATAGAGATATTGGTTTTGAATATATTGATAGGATTAGTAGCAACCTATGTTCCATTTTATAAAATGAAATCTAAGAATATAATTGAAATGACAGCAAA
>JAISUA010000184.1 GCA_031272305.1 Clostridioides sp. | reverse complement strand
GTACCTCTTCCACTACACAAAGGACAATTAAATTTCTCACCGTCCAAAAATATTTCATTCACAATGTGGCTCCTTGTTTAAAACTTTTCATCCAGTTTAAATATAGATAAAATTAATTTGAGAATCGGCAGTTTCTCTTGCAGCGATTCAATTTCCTCTCTTGTAAATTTTGTTTCATAATAATCTTTTTCAGAGTTATAAGGACCGATAATGCCAGCAAAACTATCCTTACAGTTTTGTGTATTTAAAGCTTTAGGAAGACGACGGTCGCTCAATTGAACTAAGAAACAGTCTATGCTGCATGGAGCAGAAACTATTAATATTGGATTTTTTCTTTTTGAATTTGAATTGTATTTCTCTTGCAAATATGAATCCTTCACTTCTTTGTCAAAGCCATGATGGATACCCCATGCTTTTGCTGACTCATCTTTAGATTTTTGCAATAGTTTCTTATCCTCGTCAAACCATGCATAAACCTCGTCGTAATTGTTTTTCGTTCTTAATGCTCGTTGCAAAATCGCATCAGGACTTCCGCCACAATCAGGATCAAAATTAATATGTTTTAATTTTTCGTCAGGCTTGTACATTGAAAACAAAAAGTCGTAAAAAACTTTCTCTCTTTTACCTTCAAGAGCAACATATACAGTAGTTTTCTGTTTTCGTTTTTTCTTTGACACTAAAACCACCTCTTAGGAACAGCTCCATAAGCACCTGATAAATATTTCACACGGAAATTATCATCATTTCTAACGCCTTCAACCTCATCTAGTCTGTAAATCTCTGTTTCAAAATTCTCATTTTTTTCAACGAGGTATATCTGGGTTTTTGTCCTGTCGTTAAGTAAAAACGGCATATGAGTTGAGAACAGCAACTGTGCATATTTTGGATTTTTTTCTTTATTGGCAAATAAACCGATTATTTTTTTTGCCAAATAAGGATGTAAATTACTTTCTAACTCGTCATAAATTAAAATCCCACCATTATTTAAAATGAACATAACTAAATTTAACAAATATATGCAATTTTGCGTTCCGTTTGATTCTTGCAAAAAAGAAAGATCAAATTCATTTTTAATGTTATTGTGCTTTACAAGTAGCTCACTTTTTTCATTTATATCAATAAAATTGAAATCTGAAATACCGAGTTCTGCATCTTTAATGAAACCAAGTACTTTTTCTTTTCTGTCGGGATTTTTCACAAATACATTAGTTAGTCTTCTGTACATATGAAATATATCTTCTTGTTTTTTACCAAAAAGCCATATGTTGCCTGTGTATGTTACCATATTATTGATACCTATAGCAGGTAAATGCCCTGTGTTTAACAAGAAAGAAAACATAGAAACATTTTTTATTTTGTCAAACCTATTTTTATCTTTATCACTTAGCTTAGCAATTGACCATTTTAAAATAGAGAAAGAATCTTCTTTTTTTTCTATTTCATAAATGTTGCTGTAACTTCTTACATTCTTTCTCCCCAGTGATTCATAAATAACAGTTTTAGAGTTAAGAGAAAGTTTATATTGATACTCTTTTCTTTCATTTTCAAATATCAATTCAAAACTGCTGTATTCAGACGGATGCGGATGCAGTTTGTGAGTTTCTATTGGAATGTCTTTGTCAATTGAATTTGCCCCGTATGATTTTTGAGCAAACCAAAGTAAAAAAAACAAGGCTTTTAATATATTTGTTTTACCCGAGGCATTATTACCTATAACTGTGAGTATACTGTTTAGCTTGTTGCCGTTTGTAGTTTCAAAAGAAGAGTCATCTAACATATCCTTTTTTGATATAGAGAAAGATATAGTTTGGGTTTTGTAAATGCTGGAAAAATTAGTAACTTTGAATTCTTTTATCATATATTTATCCTCACTTTTTAATAGATTATATAGAAAAATGATTCTAAATGCCAATTTTAACAAATTTTTGTGAAAATCAGTGTTTATATTGTAAAATTTGTATTATGCGACAAAGCTACTAATACAAAAATTTATATGGTATAATAGGTTTAATAATAAGTCGGAGGAAAGATGAACAATAAACTTATTTTTGCATTTGATTTAGGTTCAGGCAGTATAGGAATATGCGTGAGAGAAGGAGAAAATATACTTTATTTGGATTCTTTGCTTATTGATTCTGACTTTGCATCAGTAGAAAACGCGACAAAACTACGCAGGCAAATAAGGACGCGAATAGCTCATAAAAAGAGAGAGGAATGGTGGATAAAGCAGGCAAAAAAAGCAGGAATAGAAGTACTATCAACAGCACAGCCTACAAAAGAAAATCCTAATCTTAAACCCGATGAGAGAATGTTGAGGGAATTTACCTCAGAAAACAGCGGAGACAAAACTATATATTCTTCGCATTTGTTGCGCATAGCTTTATTGCAAGGCGTTAAACTTGAAGGATGGCAAGTATTCAAAGCTATATGGTCTGCTATCCAGCATAGAGGCTATGATTCAAATTTGCCATGGGCTGAAGATGCTAATGAAGACGAAAAAGAAAATAAGGAAGCTTCTAACAGGTATGATGAAAAATTAAAAGAATTTTTTAATGAAAAAAAAGAATATTATTATCCTTGTTATTATGAAGCTTACATACAAGGTATTTGGGATCTAAATGATCCAAATGATTTAAATAAAAAACTTGGGTAAAATCCTAATCCTGCCCGGAATAAAGATAAAGAAAATATGGCTATACCTTCTAGAGAACTCGTCTCTAAAGAACTAATGGCGCTGCTTATCAGCGCGGCAAAACAATTCCCTAAGCTTAAAGGAAAAGAAGAATATGTTATTTATGGCCCGTCAGAACAAGAATATGCTTCGTTTAAAAACCCAAAATATTTTGAACATAGAGGGAGAAAATGGGATTGGCAGGGATTACTGGGTCAAAAAGTCCCTAGATTTGATAACAGAATAATATCAAAATGCAGACTTATACCAAGATTAAATGTGTGTAAAGCTGACAAAATGCTTAATAAGGAAGTGTCTTTTCTATTGTCATTGAAAAATATGCGGTATACGTTAGACAATGTTACGTCAAAGTCTTTAACTTGTGAGCAAATAAAATCTCTTTGTGAGAAATATAAGGGAAATATTAGTACGAAAGAAAAAAAGACTAATAAGGCTTTGATCAATTCAAGAGAATGGAAAAAATATGTTCAATCTTTAGGAGGAGATATCAATCCAGATCAAATAGAAATTCCACAGCCTAAGTCATCAGGAAGAAGTTCTTTTTGTAAACCAGGTCTGAATGTCCTTAAAGAATTGATATTGTCAGGCAAAAGTCCGCACGACTACCATAGCAAACTTGTTAAATCAAATAAAAATACTGACCCTCTTAAAGGATTAGTTGAAGATGATTATGAGTTTTTATCAGCTATGCCAAAAGATTGGGATTCTATAAGTATTCCGGACGAGAGAGAATTTGACAAAGAATTAAATAAAGAAGAGGCTTTATGTAAAATAGATAAGATTATTAGCAGCATATCTAATAGAATTGTCCGCCATAGACTTTTAATTTTGAAAGAAAAGCTTAAAGAATTATCTGAAAAATATGGAGAGCCTGGAAAAATTGTTTTTGAAATTGCAAGAGAGGATTTTGCAGGTAAAACGAAATATATCAAATTTCAAAATGACAATAAAAAAGAGAAAGAAGAAGCAGAGAACATATTGGAAAAATATAATATAAATATAACCCGTGAGAATATACTACGGGCGAGACTATACAAACAACAGAAATGGGAAGATATATATGATACTTCTGAAAAAAGAAAAATAGTTATTTCTAGACTTAGTGAAGATTATCAGATTGATCATATTGTGCCACGTAGTAGAGGTGGTTCTGATTCATTAGCAAATATGGTTTTGACAAAAGCCAGTCTTAATGGCGATAAGGGAGACAAAACTCCTTATGAGTGGTTTCACGAAAAAAGAAGCAAAGATTGGGATTTTTATGTAAAAAATGTTAAAGAAATTTTTGGTTCAGATAGAAAATATAAGAGAAAAATAGAGTTATTAATATCAGATAAAGCATCTGAACTTGATTCTAGAAAGACTGATTTACAAGCCACATCGTATATAGAAAAGGCTGCTCAGCGTCTAGCTTCATTGTATTTTAACTGGGGAATGAATACGAAAGGCGACAGGAAACGAATTTTATTTTTTACAGGTGGTGAGACTGCAAGTGTAAGAAGTAGTCTTGGTCTCAATAGAATACTTTTTCCAAATCTTACAGATGAAGAATACAAAGATCTAAACCAAAAAGTCAAGAAGAATAGAGAAAATGACAGACACCATGCTTTAGACGCACTTGTTTTAAGCGTTCTTCCTGAAATAAAACTTAATTTTAAAAAAGTAGAAAAAAAACCAGATTTTTTTAACAAAGAATTTTGTGAAAGAGAAATAAATAATGTGTATCCAAGAATAATTAAGCAAACTACCCCTAAGTTAAGAGAGACAATTTATGGGTTAAGATATAGACTTGAAAAGAATAAAAAAACAGATAAATTTGAAAAAGCCTATTATTTTGTATCTCACTTTGATTCGTCTATAAATAATTTTAAACATTTAGAAGGTGAAAAGACAAGGAAAAAAGTTGAAAATATTTTTGATTTAGGAATAAAAGAGGATTTTTTGAAAGAGATTAGTAAGAAAGATTTGACGCAGGAGAAATGGGAAGGATTTTTGAGAGAATATACAGATAACTACACAAAAATAAAAAAAATAGCTGTGATAGATTCCAAAAGATTTGAGGAGTCTGAAATTTTTAATTCTGACGGCACAATGAAAAGTATTATAGGCGAATATGGACACGAAGGGGCGATAAAAGGACAGTGGATTAAAGGAAAAGAGAGTCATCAAGGACAAATAGTGTATAAAGATGAAAAAAATAAATGGAAAGTCGTTCCTATTTATGTTTTTGAATCTGTTTATCTTAAAATAAAAGAATATGAAAAAAAGTGTAAAAATATAAAATTTTTTAGGTCGGGGCAATTGGTAGAATTAAAAAAAGATTCGCAAGGTATAAAGGCGGGTATTTACAAATTGAGAACTATTATAACTGGTGGAGGTACCGCAAAAATAGAAGATATGTCAAATAATAAGACATTTTCTAAAAGTATTGGTACTCTTATAGAACAAAACGGCATGACAATTTATGAAAGATAATGAGCTATCATATAATACATATTTTAAATCACGCAAGCAGACTTTCTGTTGATAGAGGTTGCCTTGTCTGTGATATTCCCCAAAAAGCTTCAAAACGAATACCTCTAGAAGATATCCTCGCTGTTATAGTTGCTGCAAAAGGTGTTAGCTTTTCTGCTGAATGCTTGGCTGCCTTGTTAAGACACAATAGCGTAGTATTACATTGCGATCATAACTATAAACCTATTGGAAAAACTGTTGGACTTCATAGAGTTGTGCATAATGAACTCTTAGATAATCAAATCTATCAAGATATTTTCTTTCTTCGTCAAATATGGGATGAGATTATCTTGGCAAAGATAAAAAATCAGGCTTATGTATTAAATCATATTTCTGCAAATCATAAACTGTGGACATACATTAAGGACGGTAATTTAGATGAGGGCAATGCTGCAAGGCATTATTGGAAACACTATTTCAAAAAATTTGGAAGATTATCTGCTGGTTATAGGGATACTAAAGGAGCCGAAGATCCTGTAAATGGCATGTTAAATTACGGTTATGCTGTAATAGCTGCTATGGTTAATAGATTATTATTAGCACACGGTTTTAATCCAGCAATTGGCATTTATCACAAATATAGATTTAGATCTGACCCTTTAGTCTATGATATTATGGAGCCTTTAAGACCATTTTGTGATTTTATACTACTGCGTTTTAGACAGTCTCATATGCGTAAACAGATTGATGAATGGGTGAAGTTCGCCGCTAAGGATATTATTTCTCTAAGAATTAACGTGTTCGGTTCAAAGAATATTAATTTCAATCTCGCTATAGAAAGATATATAACCTCATTTGCATTATGTTTTAGAGGTAAAACATTAGATAATCTATATATACCTTCGCTAAATACAGTAAGATTTAATGAAGAGTAAAAAGATAAGTATAAGTAGGTACCGTATGGGTTGGCTTATTGTATTATTTGATCTGCCTACGGATACGAAATATGAAAGACATCAAGCAACAAAATTTAGAAATGGACTTTTAGACTTAGGTTACTTAATGCTTCAGTATTCTGTCTATGCTAGATGTGCTGTAAATTTAGACAAGAAAAAAGGATTTATAAACGATATTAAGAAAATAGCGCCAACTACAGGCAATGTTCAGTGTTACTTTATAACAGATATTCAATGGGAAGAATGTATAACAATAACCAAGCCAAAAGAAAAAAATACTAGCCAAATAGACAAAACAGATAAAATAGCTGAACAACTACAATTCTGGTAAAAATTTAATTAAGATCTGCCTTACGTACTTTACTTTAAAGTAAGTGTAGAGGTAAACCAGCAGTCTTAACTTTTGTTAAGGCGGCACTAAATTGAATTTTAAATCTGTGCTAATTATATAAAATGTAAATATTTTTTGCAACTTTTAAGATGGAATCCTATTATAACAAATTCAATTTTTTAGTACCGTCAAAACTTTTTATCGGCAAACTTGTTAAGCGATTTAATTATAACAAATTCAATTTTTTAGTACCGTCAAAACGTCGTCTGCATGGCCTACTGCAACAAGCGGATTATAACAAATTCAATTTTTTAGTACCGTCAAAACTCAACGGCCTAGACAAGAGCCACGACATCGATTATAACAAATTCAATTTTTTAGTACCGTCAAAACACAAAGGACTACATTTGGACGCCCCCCGAGATTATAACAAATTCAATTTTTTAGTACCGTCAAAACTCACTAGTTGTTTGGTCCCTGGTGGCCGTGATTATAACAAATTCAATTTTTTAGTACCGTCAAAACCGCAGAGCATTGGTTTGATGCAACCTATGAATTATAACAAATTCAATTTTTTAGTACCGTCAAAACATAATCATACGGCCTGTATCGTGTGCCCATATTATAACAAATTCAATTTTTTAGTACCGTCAAAACTCGCCATTGATCGTATATTTCCTCCCATCCATTATAACAAATTCAATTTTTTAGTACCGTCAAAACTCCCGTGTTTTTTATTTTACTTATTAACAGATTATAACAAATTCAATTTTTTAGTACCGTCAAAACAATGCTGTTTTAGTAAGCATCCTTGCCAACATTATAACAAATTCAATTTTTTAGTACCGTCAAAACGAAAGCGATGTTTAATTTCAAGTATGCGAAATTATAACAAATTCAATTTTTTAGTACCGTCAAAACTGGCGATCATGTTGTAATTGATCCGAAGACATTATAACAAATTCAATTTTTTAGTACCGTCAAAACCCCGCAGTAAGTACATCGTCGATTGTACGGATTATAACAAATTCAATTTTTTAGTACCGTCAAAACGGCAAACCGCAGCAAGACCAGGACTCCAACATTATAACAAATTCAATTTTTTAGTACCGTCAAAACTCTAAAACAGGCATGGCACTCGTTATGGACATTATAACAAATTCAATTTTTTAGTACCGTCAAAACGTCGATGTCTTGGTTAGGTATAAATGGCGTATTATAACAAATTCAATTTTTTAGTACCGTCAAAACATCCTTTACATTTTCCACGCCGAGCAAATTATTATAACAAATTCAATTTTTTAGTACCGTCAAAACAGGATAAAACATATGCATCATGCACTTTTAATTATAACAAATTCAATTTTTTAGTACCGTCAAAACTTGAAATGTTCCCGGAGTTGGCCGCGGAAAATTATAACAAATTCAATTTTTTAGTACCGTCAAAACACGACGGCAGAGAGGGCAGGTTAAAACAGGATTATAACAAATTCAATTTTTTAGTACCGTCAAAACGCACGGTGCACAATTTCTTTTTGTTTCGGCATTATAACAAATTCAATTTTTTAGTACCGTCAAAACATCCTGAATCTGAGGAGTATCATGCCCGCAATTATAACAAATTCAATTTTTTAGTACCGTCAAAACTGCTGTCAT
>JAISUA010000168.1 GCA_031272305.1 Clostridioides sp. | reverse complement strand
AAAGAATTTTTACTAGAAGTTACTACTTGATGCAATATGAGGTGCAAATATTGTGTTTTTTCTCAAAATTATTCTAATAATAGATATCATGGAAATAAATTACTGAGTTATGAACAAGCTTTGAAATCAGTAAAATTCTATTTAGATTTATGTGAAAAGGCAAGAAGTTATAATCCCAATATTAAACCAATGATTGGGTTTTATGGCGGAGAACCATTATTAAATTACCAAGTAATCAAGGATATAGTTATTCAATTAAAGAATGAAGATATATTCAAAAATATTGAGTTTACAATTACTACGAATGGATTATTATTAGATGAAGAGAAAATAGACTTTTTTATAGAAAATGATGTTATAGTATTATTTAGCTTAGATGGTCCCAAAAGTCAACATGATAGGAATAGGGTAGATATAAATGGTAATGGAACATTTGATGCTGCAATGAAGAATATAAATAAATATATTGAGAAAAATGGATTTGCATTTACAAATTCTGTGTATGATCCTAAATCAAATCTAAGAGAAATTGCAAGTTTCTTTGATTCCCATTCCAAAATAATGAGTATGGCTTTTTCTCCTGTAAATGATAATAATACTACTTATTATGATAGGTTTTTAGAGAAGGAAATGCTTGAATTTCGACATGAACTTGATGACGAAACATTAAAAGAAATATTAGATTTGAATAGAGAGAAAACTACTATTTTGTTGCAGGTTAGATATGAAGAAGAAGATCCACTCGAATATATTGAATTTTTTAATCGAAATAACATTTCATATATAATAGATTTTGTGTTTAATAAGTAGAAACAAGATAAAATTTCATCTCTCTATAATAAAGAAATACCAAAAGTGAGTGCGGACATTTTTTCACTTGCAAGAAAGAGAAATAAATGTTTAGTTGGAACATTTGCAACTCTTTCTAATGGGGATATAGTACCATGTTTAGGGTTAAAGGACTTTAAAGTTGGTAGAATTGATAAGATTTATGACATTTTTACTGAAGATAAACTCTTAAAATATTGGGATATGAGCAACAGATATATAGTTCAATGTAAAGATTGCGGATTAAGGTATGATTGCAATGACTGTAGAAGTCTAGAAATAAGATTAGGAGCAAATATTGATGAAAAAATAACGTGTACAAGGTGAAAATATGAGTATATTAACATTAGAGAATGTATCAAAAGAATATTCTAAGAAGATCGCTTTAAAAAATATAAATTTATCATTAGATGAAAATTGCATAGTTGGATTAGTTGGACCGAATGGTGCTGGTAAAACTACATTGTTTAGACTTATTATGAATCTTATTGAACCCACTACAGGAATAATCAAATTATGGAACCAAAATAATTGTACTAATATTGTTGGAAATAATATTAGCTATTGTTCTGACGGAGATAATTTATATGAAGACTTGACAGTGGGTGAAAACCTAGAGTTCATAGTTAGAGCATATGGAATCCATAATGGGAATAAAAAAATTAAGGAATTAAGTTTTTTATTGGATATGGATCAAGAGTTAAATACTCAAGTAAAGAACTTATCCAAGGGAATGAGAAAAAAAGTGGCTTTAATTCGTACATTGATTAATGAAACTGCTATGATAATCATGGACGAACCAATGTCATGGTTAGACGTAGATAATCAAAAACGATTAACAATGTTATTAAAGAGTATGAGTAAGAAATCCTTGATCATAATAAGTAGTAATAATATGGCACAAGTTGAGAAAATTTGTGATAAAGTCATACTTCTAAACCAAGAAATTAAATATTTTGGTAATATAGGAGATGTTGACTATGGAAATATCATAAAGCTTAAAATTGAGTATGTCAAAGAAAGCTATAATCCGGAACTGAAAAAAGAATTGACTGCAATTAAAGGTGTCTTAGATGTGTATTCTGAAGAAGAAACTTTATATATTGAATATGACAATAGTATAGGTGATATAGAAAATCAAATTATATTTTGTGTATTACAGAGATATAAACTGAATGTCAAGAAAATAAATCACATTGAGAGAAGTCTAGAAGATTTATATTTTGAAAAAGTGAGGTGATATTCATGATTATTAAAGCATTGCTATGGAAAGAATTCAAAAGCTTAACAAAAAGTTTAAAGTCAAAAGTAGTAATGTCAATAGGAACTATGGTATTTATATATTTACTACTGTTTGTAAGATTACAAACATCAGACTTTTCAATCAGTGTTTATCAATATAATATTAACTATATGAGCGTTATTTTAGGATACTTAATGTTCATATCAAATTTAAGGTTTTGGTATGAGAAAAATATGAATATGTTAGAAATATTATTTATAATGCCTACAAAATTGTATGTTATTATTATTGGGAAAATGTTACTACCAATTATAGTTAGTGTTTCTTCCTCAGTTGCTTTTTATTTTCTATCAACAGGTATTGGATGGATGGTATTCAAAAGCAGTATATTTTCATTTACAACATTGTTTCAAATTTTATTAATATCAGTAGTTTTTCAAATTTTTTATTCAATTATTAATTGTTATGCAATGTGGTGTGCAAGTTTGGCTTACGCAAAAGTTATTCAATTTATTTCTGTAATGCTCTATATGGGATCAGTATTTACAATGTTTGTTATACCAACAAATTTTAGTTTATATAATTCGCTAGGAACTTGGATAATAATGGCTATGATAGGAGTTTATGCAGTGTTCTGTTACTCTAGGATTAATAAGGAAAAGGCAATGAATACACTTTCTATATAGATTTACCGATGTTTTTTTCTAATTGGAAAGGAGGAATGCCGATGGTTACAAGCAAGCAATTAGATGCTATGAGTGAACAAAGTATTGAAACATTAGATGAAAAGGAATTAATAGATATTTCTACTATTAATATAAGGAAAGACTTGCACCATGAAGATAAGATATTAGACTTCTTGGATCAAATAAAAAATCCCTACTGCTTTCGCTGTGACAATGTTTTCGTTAGAGTGTGTTTTTCTAAAAAGGGAAAAAACCTTGAAACTGTTTTACGAGATTTTCTTATTCGCATACGACAAAGCTGACAAAATAGATATGATACGGCATAATAGTAATGTGGTTATGCGGGATTGGAGGCAAAGATGGCACGCATAAGAAAATCCAGTTTAAGTGAAAGAACAGCCGCATTAAAAAAGCCGTATGGAATATCGCTCTCTATATTCGTCTTTCTAAAGATGATGGTAATAAATATAAAATATAAAGAGTTGATGAAATTTGTTTGTATGATTTGAATTGATACTTACGTTTTAACGAAGTGTGGTGTCAGTAAATAAATCTGAAAAAAATTTCATCGACTTTTTTATTTTTGTAACCTTTTAAAATTTGTAGAATATTATAATTTAAGGACGAAAGTCCTGTTATGAGAAGTATATATTAAGAAAAATTAAATTTTTTCGCGATTCCAACCAAATAGGGAAGTCAGGTAACAAAAATTATATGTTTCTTATGAATGTACAAATTTTTCAAGGAGGTAAAATATGAATAGATGTGATTTTGAAAGAATTATTATAGGAGTGCTTTGTGAAATAAAGAGAGATCCACGTCTTATGAAACTTTTAACCAAACTTGTTTCGAATGAAATAGATAAATATGCTAAGACATTGGTTGGAGCTACAGGAGCAACAGGTCCAATAGGCCCAACTGGAGCTACAGGAGCAACAGGTGTATGTACTTGTCCAACACA
This sequence comes from Clostridioides sp., assembly GCA_031272305.1. Taxonomy (GTDB): domain Bacteria; phylum Bacillota; class Clostridia; order Peptostreptococcales; family Peptostreptococcaceae; genus Metaclostridioides. Next base: position 3,706 of record JAISUA010000168.1, on the reverse strand, counting down.
ACCAAGATAGCCAACATAACCAACACAGCCTACACAACAAATGTAGCAACACAACAAATGTAGCCAACACAACTAATACAGCCTACACAACCAACAGTTACTACATGTAGACTTTATAAAAATGATATTTTCATAATTAAAAAAGAAACTGTTAAAATGAAGTGTTTAATGTACTCATAACAGTTTCTTTTTATTTGCTAAAGTTTTTCAAGTATCTTTACTGCTTCCATTGCATCTTTGCAGTAGTAATCAGCTCCGATTTGTTTTGATATTTCGTCTGTAAGCACAGCACCACCGACCAAAATAGGAGCTATTCCTTCTATTTTTTTCAACTCTTCTATGGTTTCTTGCATTGACAGAACAGTTGTTGTCATCAAAGCACTAAGTCCTATTGCATCAGGTCTATGTTCTAAGAAAATTTCTTTTATTTTTTCTGGTTCTACATTTTTTCCTAGATCAATCACGTTGTAGCCATAGCTTTCAATCACAACTTTTACGATGTTTTTTCCGATATCGTGCACATCGCCTTTGACAGTTGCAAGAGCGATAGTTCCTTTTGAAAATTCATTTTTGATTTCGCTATTTTTTAAGTTATCAATGTTAGTGTAGCCTTCTGTGTTGTTTTTAATATGTGTTTGCAATATATCAAATGCTTTTTTTGTTGTTTCAGCAGATATTATAAGTTGAGGAAGGAAGAATATGCCTTTCTCGAATTTTTCACCTACATCTGTCAAAGTAGGAATTATAATATTTTGTATAATATCAAAAGGTTCTTTTGATTGCAATTCAAATTCAACGGCGTTTCTTACTTTCTCTTTCAATCCATGTTTTATAATTTCAGCTAAATTAAACTTAGAGCTAAAAGTAGTATCAGCATTAATATCAGCATGAATATCGTTATTAATATCAGTATGAATGTCATTATTGAAATTTTGATTTATATTTTTATTTTTAGAATCAATATTAAAAGAAATATTCTTGTTTCCAGAAATAGATTCTGAGTAAACATAGTTTTTATATTTTTCAATATATCTAGCAGAAGAAGCATCATATCCTTTCAGTACGTTGAAAGCATCGATTGTTTCAGCAATATCTTTATCTAAAGGGTCGATTATTGGTAAATCAAGACCACTTCCAAGTGCCAAAGTTAAGAAAGTTCTATTCAGTAGAGATCTTTTTGGAAGTCCAAAAGAAATATTTGAAACACCTAGAGTAGTGTGAACATCTAGCTCATCTTTTATTTTTCTAAGAGCTTTAAGAGTTTCGAAAACTTCCTTTTGCTGAGCAGAAGCAGTAAGAGTAAGGCAGTCTATAATTATATTTTCTTTTGGTATGTCATAGGATTTTGCTGTTTCTATAATATTTCTAGCAATATCGAATCTTTCGTCGCAAGTTAGAGGAATATCATCAGATAGTGTAAGGCCTATAACTACAGCACCATATTTTTTTGCTATAGGAAATATTTTTTCCATACTTGATTTTTTGTTATTTACAGAATTTATAATAGGTCGACCATTGTAATATCTGCATGCTTTTTCGATAGCTTTGTAATTTGTACTGTCAATTTGAAGTGGAAGACTTATTACTTCTTGTAATTCTTTGACAACTTCACACAGTACATTTTCTTCGTCGATTTTTGGAACGCCTACGTTTACATCTAAAATATCTGCTCCAAATTCTTGTTGTTTTATTCCTTCTACTACGATTTCGCTGTAATTTTTATTTAAGAGCGCTTCTTTTAAATTTTTCTTTCCAGTTGGATTTATTCTCTCTCCACAAATTACAACTTTATCCCCAAATAGAACAGTATTTGTGGATGAAGAAATCATTGTTTTTCTTTTTATATTTCTTTTGAATACGTTTTTTTGTTTGAGTACAACTTCTTTTAGAGATTTTATATATTCTGGAGAAGTTCCACAACATCCTCCTCCTACTGCTACACCTGATTTGAAAAATTCACTCATTTTTTCCACAAATTCTTCTTTAGTCACATTGAATATAGTTTGGCCATCTACAATAGTTGGAAGTCCTGCGTTTGGTTGCACAATTACAGGTATAGAAGAGTATTTTAGTAATTTTTCTACGATTCCTAATATTTCTTTAGGTCCAAGTGAACAATTGACACCTAGTGCATCCACACCTAAAGATTGTGCTACATTTACAAATGTAATCACGTCTGAACCTGTAAGAGAGCGTTCGTTTTCATCAAAAGTCATACTAACGAATAAAGGAAGATTTGAATTTTCTTTAACTGCCAAAATTCCAGCTTTTAATTCGTACAAATCGTTTTGAGTTTCAATTAAAACAAGATCTACTTCATCTTTGACAGGAAGAATTTGTTCTTTTATTATTTCGTAAGCATCGTCAAAACTCAATGTTCCAATTGGCTCTAACATAGTTCCTATAGGACCGATGTCTAGTGCAATGTATGAATCATTTTCTCTTTTTGAATTTTTTCTTGCAATTTTAGCATTTTTGACAGCATTTATTATTAGTTCTTCATTTGAATATTTGCAGTCAGCAGTTTTCAATCTATTTGCTCCAAAAGTATTAGTAAGTATTATGTCAGCTCCTGCGTTTAAATAATTACTGTGTATTGATTGTATAAGTTCAGGATTTGTTATGTTCAAAGTTTCTGGAACATTTCCGATTTTTACTCCGCTTTTTTGAAGTTGCGTACCCATAGCTCCGTCAAAAAGTAGTATTTCTTTTCCAAGTTTGTCTAGTAACAAGTTGTTCCCCTCCTTTTAAATGGGCAATTTTTTGATACAATGCAGTTGTTGCAGGATTTCTGTAAATCACTTTTTTCAAGGTTATAAGTTTTCAGTAAATCATTTTTTTCAATGTTGTATGTTTTCAGTAAATCATTTTTTTCAATGTCATATATTTTCAGTAAATCATTTTTTCTGACTCCTATTATTCCTAGGATAGTTTTCATTGGTTCGAATAAATTAGAAGGGTTTAAAAATATTTTTAAGTTTTTATTCAAATCAAGTAGTTTCAAAATTTCACGATTGTATTCTAGTGATAAATCGTCGTATCCTGGGGCAAATCTGAAAGTCCGGTTATAGTTCTTAGATGTCAAGTTTTCAAATTTTTTTGATTCGTCATTAAAAACAATGCTTTTTTCAGAATCACAAGTTTCATTATTGGAAGAAAGATTCTGTTCAAATTCTTTCGATTCGTTATTAAAAGAAAGATTCTGTTCATATTCTTTTGATTCGTTATTAAAAATATTTTCTCTTTCATATTCATCTAAAAAATATTCAATATATGCACTTGCAGAAGAATCTATTATCATTGCTTTTGTAATATCAAATTTCGAATAATATTTTATAAGCTTATCTATTTCAAATCCAAGAGTAGCAGAAATTATAATACATTCACTACAATCGACAAGTAGATTTGATAAGTCATTTGAGTAAATTGTAATACTCGAATTCTTTGATATATCAATAGAATTAAGAACAACAGAGTTTATAGTGTTGTTATTTTTTTTAGTCACATTGAATCGTTCATAATAGACTCTAGGATTAGATTTTTCCTTCACTTCGATTATACAATTATCTATCAGAGAATCTAAATTATTATCTATATTCTGACCGTTGTAGCCTAAATAGTTCAAAGTTTGTTTTTTTATAATACTGTTTTCTGAAATATTCATATCTAACCTTTCTAAATGCTAATACTTACATAAATTTCAATA
>JAISUA010000130.1 GCA_031272305.1 Clostridioides sp. | reverse complement strand
GACCTCAAAGAGATGCAGAACAACCTGAAATACGAAAAGGCATAAACCGTTTGCCCGAAAGGTATATACTTTTTCAAGGAAATGTATATACCGTTTGGGGTAAATGTATATACGATTTTTAATGAACAAATAAGCGAAACTCGGAAATGCAAAATACGCGACATGCAAATTGTTTATAATAAATGGATTATACTTTTTAGAGTTGCGCATATTTGCGAGTTGTGTACAATTTTATAAAACAGACGACTAACAAAGTAACAGAATAAAAATATGGCTAAAGCATTTTTATCACATAGCAGCAAAGACAAAGATTTAGTTCTCAAAGTTGCTCAACATCTTGGAAATAAAAACTGTGTGTTAGACAAAATTTCATTTGACCCAGGAAGAAAAACCCTTGAACAAATTTTTTCAGAATTAGACAGTTCGGACATTTTTGTGTTATTCATTTCCAACGAATCACTTGAATCGACTTGGGTTAAAAAAGAAATTAATCGAGCAAAGGAGAATTTAAATAATGACTACTTAGATAGGATAATACCAATAATTATAGATGAAAATATCACATATTCTGATACGAGAATACCAAATTGGATAGCAAAACCCTATAATTTGAAATTCATCAAAAATGAGGTAATCATACTAAAGAAAATCCGACAAGCACTCAAAGAAGTAAATTTTAAAAAGACAAAATTCAATCAAGAGATTGAGAAAAATTTTGTTGGCAGAAATGCTGAAATGGAAAAATTTGAGAACGATATAAATAATATCGACAATTGGACTCCGACATATATTATTGCTTATAATTCTTTTGAAGGAATTGGGAGAAGAACATTTCTCAAAAATGCTTTGAGAAAATATGAGCTTACTAACTATTTAGATTCTCCAACTACAATAACAATAGACTCCAAAGAAAGTATAGAAAATTTCATATACAAGCTAAATACAATCAGTAAAATTCCAGAGATTGTGGATTATGACTTTTCTGTTCTTAGCATCGAATCAAAAATTGAGATGGCGGTTAAGCTCCTAAAACAGTTTATGGATTACAAAGAGTTAGTTTTTGTAATTGACGAAGGGGGGATTGTTTTACCTAACAACACAATTGTTGATTGGTTTAAAAGTTTAGTAAACAATGAGCTATTTGATAACAATTTAATTCTATGCTTAATTTCAAAATTCCGACCTAATGAAGTTCAATTAAGACAAGAAAAGAAATCACTTGTTTATCGTATTCCTGAACTTTCAAAGCCCGAGTCGAAAAACTTATTTCTGAGACTACTAAAGATTTACCAACTCGAAAATTTAAGACGTGAAGATAAAGAATTCTTTATTGAACATCTTAATGGAATTCCATCCCAAATTATTTATGCAGTAAACTTAATTGAAATAAATCCCTTAGAAGCAAAGAAAAATATAAATGAAATTGTTGAGTATTCTGACAGATTCAGTAGCACAATATTGAATCATTTAAACGACACCCCAAACGCTTATCAATTGGCTGTTTTTCTCTCTACAAGTGAAATATTTAGTATTGATTTAATTAATAAGGTATTTGGAGAAAATGATGACACATCTGCTGCTTTACAAAAACTGTTTGACCTTTCGTTGTTTAACTTCGTATTTGGTGGCTATGAGTATGTTAAATTAAATCCTACTCTATCTGACTTTATCAATCGCTCCAAAATAAGGATAGATAATGAATATAATGATAGACTTAACAATGTTACAAAAGAACTACTTAAGGAGGACCTTGACAAAATCATAATTGATGACTACTCGGAGTTTATGATTACACTCCAAAATATGCTTGTAAACAGAATAAAAATCCCTAAAAAATATTTCATTCCTTCATTAATCATCAAAAACGTTATTAAGGAATATGATAAAGGTAACTACGATTACGTAATCAGAATATGTTTGGAATTACTAGAAAATTCAAACTACGACCAACAAATAATATGGGAAACCAACTATAGATTGACATTGGCATATGCAAGAACAAGAAATGATAAATTTTTTCACTACATATCTTTCTTCAAAAATGAGATAAATAACCTTGATTATTACTTCTTATTAGGTTTTTATCACCGACACAAAGGCAACAAATCAAAGGCTCTCGAATATTATCACAAAGCTCTTGAATATTACCCTGAACATCCAAGGACTAAGAGGGAAATAGTAAATCTATATCTTTCATTAGGTCAGTATGAAGATGCATTGGAATTGGCAAAAGAAAATTATGAAAAAAGGAAAACCAACATTTATCACATTCACTCATATTTTATAAGTGTAATTAGAAGAAAAAAGCAATTCACAAGCTCTGAAATAACAACATTGCAGACCTTAATGAATGCTGTTGAATCAAATCCTGACATAAAATCTGATGACATTCTAAGGTGTATGAAAGGTTTTCTGTACCCCTTTCTTTGGACAGAAAGTTGGACTTTGTTAAACAATTATTTATCTTTTATTTTTGAGAAGAAGTAGAATTACCTAATTCCCCTCGCAAAGATTTTTTATTTTTTCCAATTACAAAGTTACAACTTTTTCACAAATTTCCAAACAATCGCGCAATTTTTTTTGTAAAATATAGCAGGGATTTGATAATCAAGCGA
>JAISUA010000002.1 GCA_031272305.1 Clostridioides sp. | reverse complement strand
TAAAATTTGAAGTACTATATTAAGTTTTGATATATCTATTATTAGACTTAAGGATAAATTTGACATATAATAAAATTTAAAAATATGTTGACATAATCGAAAAAATTTAATAATATATTAAACAAGATAAAAAAAGAAAACAAGATTCAAAAAGTAATTTAAAAAGAAATACTTATGTTTAAGTAAAAATTTACTTTCAAGACAGAAGGAAGTAAATTATATCAAATAAGATATAATAATACAAGATATAAAAATAAGATATAATAAAATAAAAAACAAAAAACTGGTAATCCTATGAAGAGAAGGAGTAGCTAGTATAGGTTCAATATAGAGAGCAGTGGATGGTGGAATCATTGCAAGAAATTATTAGTGAATGGATCTCTGAGGAATTGGCTGAAACGTTTAGGAGTAGGTTTAATCGGATAGTCGCACGTTATAGCGAATAGGGTATGATAGTACCTGATAATGAGATATACAAATATTAATTTTAAACAGATTGATTAAATTTTTATATTAATAATTTATCTATGAAGATAGTTATACTTATTTGGACTAATAATTAATTTTAAATTAATATCGTAGATAAAAGTTTATATCTAATCTAAAAAATTATTTGTATAATTTAGGTGGCAACGCGGATTAACTCCGCCCTATTTATAGGGCGGAGTTTTTTAATTTTAAAAATTATTTTATTTATACTTTCTTGAAAACAATTTTTCTTATATATTAAAATTTACTTCTGCACAAAAATTTTACTTATACATTAAAATTTACTTCTGTACAAAATTACTGTCACTATCTAATTAAAACTTTAAAAAATTTTAGGAGGAATGAAATTATGAAATCAAACACAAAGAAAATGGTATTAAATGCAATATTATTAGCAATTGCTCTGTTGTTACATCAATTGACACCTGCACTTGGACTTCCAATTCAACCAGATATGGCACTTGCAATGTTATTTATCATAGTAGTGATAAACAAAAATGATTACAAAGCATGTTTAGTATGTGGAATTATAACAGGCATTTTTACAGCTATGACAACAAAATTTCCAGGAGGTCAAATTCCAAATATAATCGATAAAATAATAACTGTAAATGCAGTATATTTACTTATGAAATTATTCTATGGAATCTCTTTTATAAAAAATTTAAGCGAAAGTACAAAAGATTTTGTAGTTGAAGTTATAATCATTCCAATTGGTACTTTGATAAGTGGAACGGTATTTTTGTACTCAGCAAGTTTGATAGTTGGATTACCTGGATCATTTACAGCACTTTTTATGGCAGCAGTAGTTCCAGCAGTAATTTTAAATTTAATAGCAGGACTTTTTTTGTATAAAATTGTCACTATGTCAATAAAGAGAACAACTGCATAATTAATAAGATTCTATGTAAATAATGTATTTGACGAAAAACATAATTAATATTTAATTTCTGCAAATAATAAGAGTGAAATTGATTTGATTTTTTAAAAGAACAATTTCATAGTTAGTTTTAAAAAATTTAGCTACTAAATAAAAAAACAACTACTTTGATAAAACTAATTATTTTAGCGAAAACTATTTATCCAACTAAATTAGTTTAAAAATGAAAGGAGATTTTAATTATGCACAGAATGTCAAAAAGGGATTTAACACCAGATTTTATAACAAATGATTGCCACAGACACAAAGCTATAAAGACATCTTTATATGTTGCAGGTTTGTCGATTGCAGCTGTAGGAGCTTATGCTGCTACAAAAAAAATAAAAAGACATATTGATTTGCACAATGAATTTTTAGAATCAGAAGACACAGATTATGGAGATAATTATAATAGGTACAACGATTATGATACAAATGGATATCATAGTAGTTATAAAGATTATGATACAGCAGAATATAACACTTACAGCAAATATGATTTCCAAGATACAAATAGAGATAATAAAAATTTTAATGGAGATTATCACGGACATCACAAAGGACATTATCATGGACATTGCCACAGAAAAAATTGGAACACAGGATACAATGCTAAACCTGATTTAAGTGATAGATTTAAAAATTATACTTTCAAAGATAATACATTTTTTCCAGATGAAAAAACTACTTCAAGCAATAATAATTTCTCATCAGAAAAAAATAATTCAAAAGGAAACAATGGATTTAGAGAAAGTGATTTCTATGTAGAAAATAATTTTAAAAATAATTCACCTGTTTCAAGTGTGAATCATTATAGTAAACAACATAATGCATCAGATTCAAGTTTCAATTATTCTGACAAAGCAAATAATAGTTCAACTATTAAATATAATTCTAATAATATTCACAATAATTATGATAAAAATAAGAATTATTCTTCAAAATCATATGCTTATGAAAATGAGCATAATATAAATGGTTTGGATAGAAAAGATTTCGATGCACATCATAATGATGTATACTATACTTTTAATGAATCACCAGTAAGAAACGACAAGCATTCTAGTGTGGATTCAAAATATAGTGGTGTAGAATTTAAAGGGAATAACACAAATAAATCTGAATTAAAAAATAAAGTGGAAGAATTTAATAAAGAACATAAAATATAAGTGAATTTAAAAATAAAGTGTAAGAATTTAATAAAGAAGATAAAATAGAATCTGACAACAAAAAATCGAATTATTAAAAAGATGAAATTACAAAAAAATAAAAATTATTTTTCTGATAATTATTTTTGAATACTTTGATACAAAGCACTATAAAAAATAGCATAATTTAGAATTGTGAATAATATAAATAAAAAAGAACATTTAAAAAAAATGTTCTTTTTTATTAAATTATTAAATATAGTAGAATTCTAAAATGATTTAATAAAAGATAGAAATATAAAAAAATAGTATTAATATATAATGGTTAATTAATAGTTTGATAAATTACTCTATTTATTCTATTTTGAAATAAGAGAAAAAAACAGTTGTAACTTTATCAATTATGAATTAAAATATTATTAAGAATTTATTTTCAAAAAGGAGGAATATATATGCAAACGTTTTCAGACTTTATGAATTGGCTTAACGGTCTAGTTTGGGGTTGGCCAATGATCATTCTTTTGTTAGGTACACATATTTACTTAACAATTAGAACAGGATTTATTCAAGTTCATTCAATAACAAAAGGTATACCACTATCTGTAGCAAAAGATCCAGATGGTGACGGTGAAGTTAGCCAGTTTGCTGCATTAACAACTGCACTTGCTTCAACAATAGGTACAGGAAATATTATAGGTGTTGGTACAGCTGTAGTATTAGGTGGACCTGGAGCAGTGCTATGGATTTGGTTGACAGGTATATTTGGTATTGCTACTAAATATGCAGAATCTCTTATAGCTGTTATATACAGAGTAAAGACAGAAGATGGACGTATGCAAGGTGGAGCGATGTATGCTCTTGAACGTGGACTTAACATGAAATGGTTAGGTGTATTGTTTGCATTATTTGCAGGGTTAGCATCTTTTGGTATTGGATGTGGGACTCAAGTAAATGCGATAGCTACAGTTACTTATGAAAACTTTGGTATACCAAACATGGTAATTGGTATTGTAATAGCTATATTAACAGCTCTAGTTATATTTGGTGGTATCCAATCTATATCTAAAGTTTGTGAATTACTAGTTCCTTTCATGGCATTATTCTATGTTATAGGTTGTGCAATCATACTTGTTATAAACAGAGATACTTTGATTCCTGCAATAGGAGTAATTTGTAGACTTGCATTTACACCTGGTGCAGCAGCCGGTGGTCTTGTTGGTTCAGGAATAATGATGGCTATTCGTTATGGGGTTGCTAGAGGTCTATTCTCTAATGAATCTGGTCTAGGTTCTGCTCCAATCGTTGCAAGTTCTGCTAAAACAAGAAACTCAGTTCGTCAAGCACTAGTATCTTCTACAGGAACTTTCTGGGATACAGTTGTTGTTTGTTTGATGACAGGCTTAGTTCTTGTTACAACAATCATGAGAAACCCTTCAATTAATGCAAATGAAGTAGCTAATGGTGGAGTATTGACATCTATGGCGTTCCAACAAATACCTGTAATAGGACCATTTATATTGACAATAGGTATAATATCTTTTGCATTCTCAACAGTTCTTGGATGGGCTTACTATGGTGAGCGTTGTGTAGAATATTTATTAGGGAAAAAAGCATTGATTCCTTATCGTATTCTATATATATTAGTAGCAGCTGTTGCACCAGTTATAAAGCTTGATCTAGTTTGGACTATAGCAGATACATTGAATGCACTTATGGCGATACCAAACTTAGTTGCAGTATTATTGCTATCTAAAGTAATAGTTAAAGAAACTAAATCTTATATTCATAATATAGATAGATTAGATGAAACACCTGTTCCAATAGTAAAATAATAATTTATAAAAAATTTAAAATTAAAAGATATTATATATAAAAATAAAAACTATAGTATATAATGTATAAAGATTTAAATAAAAAATAATTTAATTTATAAAAATGTAAAATTCAAAAAAGAATTAAATTTATAAATATTTAGACTTTTAATAAAAAGAATTAAATTTATAAATATTTAGAATTTCAAATTAGAATTAAAAATAAATAAGAGTCAAAAATCAAAAATTAAAAATTAAAATTATTGTTTAAGCCTCAAAATAGTAAAATATTTTGGGGCATTTTTTATTTATTTTCTGGAAATAATTTCGTTAGATATTATACTTTTGATAAATTTTAAAAAATATATTGACAACATCTTTTGTATGTATTATCATAAATATAATGTTTGCGTAGAACACGCGTTGGTATAATAAGACTTATAAGAAATTGAAATAAAACTAAGGTGATAAGTCTTGAAAAAAGTGAGCTAGAAAATCTATGATTTTCGTTAGCTAACTTTCCTACTTGGTTCGAAGTTCTGAAAGCTTCGCTTTCAATTGTAATGAACTTCTCATAATAAGACTTATAAGAAATTGAAATAAAACTAAGGAAATAAGTCTTGAAAAAACTGAGATAGAAAATCTATGATTTTTGTAATCGAAGTTTCTTACTTGGTTTGAAGTGCGAAAACATCCGTTTTCTATCATATGCACTTCTCATAATAAATATTGTATAAATCTTTTGTAAATGCTTTGAAAAAGTAGAAGTGTTTAACACAAATAAAATTTTACATAAAAATATTTACACTGTCATCAAGTTTTTAGATATAAATTCAAAAAAACAATGATAATATATTAATATCTTATCAAGAGTGGTGGAGGGACTGGCCCTATGAAACCCGGCAACCAGTATATTTTATATATGGTGCCAAATCCAGCAACTGATTTTTAGTTGATAGATGAGTATGATTTAGTGCATGCAATGGCCTGAGTTTATACTCGGGCCTTTTTTGATAGTTATTAAAGAATAAATGCAAAGGAGTTTTTTTATGATTGAAATTAAAAATCTAAGTAAATACTACAACAATAATAAAGTACTTAATAATATAAATCTTGAGATTAGAAAAGGAGAAATTTTTGGAATAATAGGTCATAGTGGTGCTGGAAAATCTACTATTCTAAGATGTATAAATGGACTTACAGATTATCAAGAGGGGAGCGTAAGTGTTGATTCAAAGGAAATAAAATCTCTTAGCAAAAATGAAATCAGAGAGCTTAGAAAAAATTTAGGAATGATATTTCAACATTTCTCACTTCTTGAGAGAAGAACTGTATTTGAAAATGTTGCACTTCCTATGGAATGTTTTGGATATTCTAAGGCAGATATAAAAAAAAGAGTAGAAGAACTTTTAGATTTGGTAGGAATTGCTGATAAGAGAGATGTCAAACCGAAAAATCTAAGTGGTGGTCAAAAACAAAGGGTAGCAATAGCAAGAGCGCTTACGTTAAGTCCTGAGTTCCTTCTTTGTGACGAAGCAACATCTGCTCTAGATCCAAATACTACAAAATCAATACTAGCACTGCTAGATGAAATAAATAAAAAACTTGGAATAACAATAGTAGTAGTCACTCATCAAATGGAAGTAATCAAACAGATTTGCAATAGAATAGCAATAATGGAAGATGGAAAAGTTCTCGAAGTAGGAGATACAGAAGACGTGTTCCTTCAAAACAAATCGGCTCTTAGAAAATTAATTGGAGAAGAAAATATTGTACTTCCAGAAGGAATGAATATAAAGATAAGATTTCCAAAGGAAATCTCAAATGAGCCACTTATTACAACAATGGCTAGAAAATTAGATGCAAATATTTCTATAACTTATGGAAAACTAGAACAATTCAGAGAAGATATACTAGGTTCTCTAATCATAACGATAGATCCTGAAGATGGAGAAAATGTAAAGAAATTTTTGAGTGATAACAATGTAATATGGGAGGAATTATAATATGGGATTTGTAGAATTTTTTACTAAAGTATTCGGTCAAGCATTTTTTCAAACAATGTATATGACAATCGTTCCTACAATAATAGCAACTATACTTGGTTTCGTGATAGCTATAATACTTGTAGTAACAGCACCAGAAGGACTAAGTCCAAATAAAACACTAAATGCTACACTTGGATTCATAGTAAATGTATTTAGAAGTTTTCCATTTATTATATTAATAATTGCACTTATTCCTTTCACAAGAATAATAGCAGGAACTTCAATAGGAGAAACAGCA
>JAISUA010000254.1 GCA_031272305.1 Clostridioides sp. | reverse complement strand
TTAAGAGCATCTATTGTATTTTGCATTTTTAATTCTAGAGAATTATGTATTTCCATTTTCATAATAACATCTCCTTAAAATTTGAATTTTTTTATTTTTATTTCTAATTATTTTACAATTGTTCCTGTGTTTATTCCCATTACTGCCTTTACAATATTTTCTGTTGAAAGTTCGAACACTGCAATAGGTATTTTGTTATCCATACAAAGTGATGTAGCTGTTGAGTCCATAACTTTAAGTTCTCTTTGGATAACTTCCATATAAGATAATTCTGTAAATTTGACAGCATCATCATATATTTTTGGATCTTTGTCGTATACAGCATCAACATTCTTTGCAAGTAAAATCACATCTGCTTCCATTTCTGCTGCTCTTAATGCTGCTGTTGTATCTGTTGTAAAATATGGATTACCTGTACCTGCTCCAAAAATCACTACTCTTCCTTTTTCAAGATGTCTTACAGCTCTACGTCTTATATATGGTTCAGCAACCTGTCTCATATCAATAGCACTTTGAACTCTAGTAGATACTCCAATTTGTTCGAATGCATCTTGAAGTGCCATTGCATTCATAACTGTAGCAAGCATACCTATATAGTCAGCTGTTGTTCTATCCATTTGAGGATTAGTTCTACCTCTCCAGAAATTCCCTCCTCCAACTACTACTGCTACTTCGATACCAAATTCTTGTATTCTTTTAATTCCTTCTGCTATATCATTTAATACTTCATTGTTGATGCCAAATCCTTTATCGCCAGACAAAGCCTCTCCACTTAGTTTTAGCAATACTCTTTTATATATCGGTTTATCCATATAAAAATCCTCCTAAATGTTCCTTTAAATAAACTATACCATTTTTTTGTTCAATCTACAATTTATTTATAAATATATTTTACATTTTTTATCGATATATATCCATAAAAATACGGTTTAAAATATTTTCTATAAACTTTTTATCAACCCTTAGAAAAAATAGATCTATCTAGTGAAAACAAAAGTTTACACAAAACTCTTTCACTTCCTATAAAAAAGGAGAACACCTTTGTGCTCTCCTTGTTGTCGACTAATTCTTAAGTTGCTTAGCAACTTCTTCTGCAAAGTTTTCTTCTCTTTTTTGAATACCTTCACCGACTTCGAATCTCACAACTCTAACAACATTTATATCAGAACCAACTTCTTTTGCAACTTGAGCAACAAGTTGTTTAACTGTTAAATCAGGATTTTTAACAAAAGTTTGTTCAAGTAAACATACTTCTTTTAATTCTTTTTCTAATCTACCTACTACCATCTTTTCGACGATATTAGCTGGTTTTCCTTCATTGATTGCTTGTTGTTTTAAAACTTCTGTTTCATGAGCTATATATTCAGCATCAACTTCATCTCTTGATACATATTTAGGATTCATAGCTGCAACTTGCATAGCAACATCTTTTCCAAGTGCAAGAACTTTTTCATCTCTAGCTTGTGTGTCTAACTCAACAAGTACACCTATTTTTCCACCACCGTGGATATATCCTGCTACTTGACCATTAGTAGAGATTTTTTCAAATCTTCTTATATCAAGTTTTTCACCTATTTTAGCAATCAAGTTGTTAAGATGATCACTTAAAGCTACTCCTGAAGAATGATTTTCAGCTAAAAATCCAGCAAGTTCAGTTGCATTTGTATTCAAAGCTAATTCTGCTGTATCTGCAACAAAAGTTTTGAAATCATCGTTTTTAGCTACGAAGTCAGTTTCTGAGTTTACTTCAACTACTGAAGCAACTGTGTTATCACTATTTATTTTTATAGCAACAAGACCTTCTGCTGCTATTCTATCAGCTTTTTTAGCTGCTTTTGATAGACCTTTTTCTCTTAAAACATCTATTGCTTTTTCAGTATCGCCGTCAACTTCTTGCAATGCTTTCTTGCAATCCATCATACCAGCACCTGTTATTTCTCTTAATTCTTTAACCATTTGAGCAGTTATATTTGCCATTTATGTTCCCTCCTGATTATTTTATCCTTAATTATTCTTGTTCTGCTTCGATTTCAGTAACTTCTTCTTGAGCTTGTTCTTCTGCTTTTTCTGTTTCTTCAGCAGCAACAACTTCTTCGAAACCTTGTCTACCTTCAACGATTGCTGTTGCCATAGCTGATGTTATTAATTTTACAGCTCTTATAGCATCATCGTTTCCTGGGATAGGATAATCTAATTCATCAGGATCACAGTTTGTATCAACTATACCTACAACTGGAATTCCTAGTCTATGAGCTTCTTGTATAGCTATATTTTCTTTTCTTGGGTCAATTACAAATATTGCTCCTGGTAATTCAGGCATATCTTTAATTCCACCTAAGAATTTTTCTAGCTTATCTTTTTCTGCTCTTAATTTTATAACTTCTTTCTTTGGAAGAACAGCAAATGTTCCATCTTCTTCCATTTTTTCAAGTTGTCTTAATTTGTTTATTCTAGTTTTGATTGTTTTGTGGTTTGTAAGCATTCCACCTAACCATCTTTCGTTTACATAGAACATTCCACATCTAAGTGCTTCATCTTTGATAGCATCTTGTGCTTGTTTTTTTGTTCCTACAAAAAGTATTGGTTTTCCTGTTTCAGAAACTTCTTTTATAAATTTGTAAGCTTCTTCTACTTTTCTAACAGTTTTTTGTAAGTCGATAATGTATATTCCATTTCTTTCTGTGAATATAAATTTCGCCATTTTAGGGTTCCATCTTCTTGTTTGATGACCGAAGTGAACTCCTGCTTCTAACAATTGTTTCATTGATATTACGCTCATTTGCATACCTCCTGGTTTTTATGTCCTCCAGCTTGATCAACTTCCTAAATAACCAATATGGCACCTTTTAAGAATCCCAATGCTGTGTGTGATTTATTTTTTCACCGTCGTTAGTATATCACATTAGGCGAAAAAATTCAATTACTAAAATAAAATTTGACTTATTTATTTTTCAATCTACAACATTTATTCATCAACATAAATTGTTTAACAGATTTATATACTTATTTTTCTAATTATTCTATTTTTGCTTTAATCAATATAAATTTATTTTATTCTCAGTTGAATAAGTCTAACTATATCGTTTGTCTTTACTTCTTCTCCACTGACTATATCACTACTTCCTAACATTTCCCCTTTATCAGTCTTATAAATAATACTTCCTATTTTTTCACCTTTTTTGATAGGATACTTAATATCAGAAAGATTTATGATTCTATTTACTTTTTCGTCATTTTTCAAAGTTACAAAATAATCACTATCTGTGACTAATTCTACTTCTAACTCTGATATTCCCTTCAAATATCTTTTACCAATCAACTCATCTTTGTCTTGAACTTTTACTGTTTTTGTATTGTTTTTAGCGTAATTTAGCATAGAAGTAGCTGCTTGCATTCTTTTATTCTTGTGATTAGCTCCAAGAGTTACTCCTATTACTCTTCTATCTTTTTCATTGTTATCATTTTTTGCAATTTTCATAGAAAAACATAAACAATAACCTGCATTTCCAGTATAGCCTGTCTTTATTCCATCAACCTCAGGTATAGCTGACAAAAGTGAATTTGTATTATTTTTAGAAAAATTTCTTTCGTCGTAAGTATATGTCTGCATATCAGTAATATCTGTGACTTGAGTTTCATACTTATCCATCATATATTTTCCTAGCAAAGCTATATCTCTAGCACTTGATTTGTTTTCTAAAGGTATTGTCATTTGATCTCCATTTTGATATATTGGAAGTCCATTTGGATTTATAAAATTTGTATTTTTAAGTCCTAGTTCCTTTGTTCTATTGTTCATTCGCTCTACAAACTTTTCTTGCGTTCCACTAATATGTTTAGCAATTGCGACTGAAGCATCATTTCCAGAAACTATCATAAGTCCTTTCATAAGTTCAATCAGAGGAACTTCCTCTCCTTCTTTCAAATTATAAGTAGAACCAGCTACTTTTGCTGCCTCTTCATCAATTTTTACAATATCATCTTTTGACACTTCTCCATTTTCTATTGCTTCAATTGCAATCAAAAAAGTCATCATCTTGCTAAGACTTGCTAGTGGAAGTTGCATATCTGCATTTTTTTCGTAAATTACTCTAGATGTTTCTTGATCAATTATTATTGATGCTTTCGAAAACGAATCATTGTATTCAGTTGTTGTTTCATATGCGTCTATATTGAATGTAAATAGCATCGATATCGTCATAAATATCGCTAATATCTTTTTAATACCTTTGCAACTGTTTTTAGTAATATAGTTATTTATATTGCTAATACAATTAGCACTTGTACTATAATAATTATCATTATTTT
Source organism: Clostridioides sp. (assembly GCA_031272305.1). Classification (GTDB taxonomy): domain Bacteria; phylum Bacillota; class Clostridia; order Peptostreptococcales; family Peptostreptococcaceae; genus Metaclostridioides. The sequence goes on along the minus strand of JAISUA010000254.1, from coordinate 3,616 downwards.
TCAAAATATTCACCTCTTATTTTCAATCTGTAATTATTTTTAACATTTTCAGTAAAAAATATTACTTTGTTTTTTATCTAAGCATCCGTTTCATTATTATAGAAGTCCAAATTGCACCCATAGTCACACCAAGAAATACTTCTACGCACGAAAAAATTTTACCTATCGCCGTTGTAGAAGTCATATCACCATATCCAACAGTAAAAAAAGTAACTAAACTATAGTACCATAGATGAAAATATCTATTTAACACATCAAAAAAACCGTATCTTCCAATATTTAAAATATTTATACTAACCATTTGATTATCTTGTGATTTTATTCCCATAAACAAATAAAAAAATGCAAACAAACTTATAATTGTAATATTTATAATAAGTATATTCCAAGGTTTTTCACCATATCCTGTAGTATACTTAGCCATAATATCAAAAAATCTCTCTCCTAGATACTCGTTCCTATTTGCAAAGTCACTTTCTTTCATCAATTTACTATTATATTCCCTCTCGTTATAATAGTAGTCACCTATTCTTTCGTAATCTCCAATCTTCATAGATTGATTTCTTGCTATTCTATAATTTATTTTTCCAATATCATAATATTTTTTAGGATAGTTTACATTTTCAAAAACTATTTTCGAATAATCGCTAAGCAAAAGATACTCCATTCTCGGGAAATTGTTTGCGTTTTTTATTATTAAATCCTGCCCTTTGAAAATTACACCTTGAAATATTCTATCATCCATATGTTTCGCTGAAAATTCAGTGCCAACAAAAGAGCAATCTGCCTCAAATACAGAATCTTCAAATGAAACACCTTTTTCAAATACTACATTATCAAATTTAATATTTCCTGTTATTTTCATATCCGAAAAATTTGCATTCTCTCTGAAAATAGCTTCACTGAAATCTATATTTTTATACTCAAAATTGAGCAAATTTTTTCCTTCAAATTCTCTTTCAAAAACAAAGCCTCTAAAATCCGTAAATTTATGATATGCAATCCTGTTGAACATAGTTTCATTTTCTTCTTCACTCTTATTAAATTTATGATATATGCAATAATCATCATTTACACATCTGTAGCAATACGTATCACATGATTTTGAATTCCACTTACATATCAGATAAATCACCTCTAAACGTCAAATTTTATTCTTAACTTTGATAATGCCAATATTTTTAATATATCCTATTTCTTTTTTTTTATTTCAATAAAAAAAGACTGTTAAAAAACAGTCTTAAATTAATATATTATGTTCATCAAATCTATGATTACATCTTTTGCATACTTGTATCTATCACTACTTCCTCTTTCTAATAGTTTTTTCGAAATCTCATATAACTCAAACCATTTCTTATTCTTTTCAGAATCATTATCTATATTGCTAAAATATCTATACTCTAACTTATTCCAATTGATTCCTCTATCAATTCTTCTAAGCAGTCTGTTTTCGTCATCACATCTTCCAAATGGATACATCCTGAAAATCAGTTCAAATAATATTTCTCCAATTGCAAAAAAATCACTTTCTTTATCACTGTAATCAATGCAAATTTGAGATGCAGACATATAATATATATTTCCATAACTTCTTGTATTTGAACCATTATTTGAAACTGTTATTCCAAAATCGCATATTTTTACATTGCAGTTTTTATCGACTAATATAGAATTGGTCTTCAAACTTCCATGATAATAGCCTTGTAAATGCAGTACTTGTAAAATTTTAAGCACACTTAGAAGTATCTTTATAACATTTTGATAGCTGATTCTTTTCTTCTTATTTAGAATATCTAGATTTACACCTTCAAAATATTCATAAACAAGATAAAATACTATCTTATTCTTTTCTTTATGATTTATTCCTTTCATAATATTTTGATCATGAAACATATCATAATTTGTTCTTTTATTGATATTCAATATTTGTGACTTATCTACAACTACATTTATAAAATCTATTCCTACATCTAGTAATTTTAGAATACTTCTTGAACCAAGACTATTTATAAAACTTTTCTGATCTATAAGATTAGGTAAAAATCCATCACAAATATATTTATTTTTTTCAAATACTTTTATATATACTCTTTCGTTAGTTTCTATATGTTTAGCTGTGTATAGTCTATTTTCAACAAGACAACTCTCATTTTCTAAAATATATTTTTTGTCAATTATCAACAAGATAACTCACCTTCTCAATCTGTGAATCTATTTTATATTTGTGTGATTTTCGCATACTTATTGACAGTGTCAATATTTTACACTACTTACTTAATCTTTAGTTATTAGTTTTCAATTTTTTATATTCTGCTGCAGAAATAAATTCTTTCTTAGTTACATTGCCTTTGTCATCCAAATATTTTCTATAAGTTCTATAAACACCACCACTATATTTAACCTCTATACTGACTTTTTGTTTGTCTTCTGAACTTCCATAAATAATAGATGTTACATTGCTTCCATCTGCATAATTTTTTATATATATAGGATGATTGTATGGATTTTTGAATCTTAAGTTAAGACCACCATCACTTACAGTAGCATCTCTTCCCTTCGGAACATAAGTAGATGCTGCAGTATGATTATTGACTTCTGTTATCTCCATACCTGCAAATAAGGCTGCATTGTACATAGTAGAAGAAGTTTGACACACTCCTCCTCCAGGAGCTTGCTTAATAGCACCATAAACTATAACAGGAGCATTCTTATATCCATTTGCTTTATTACTTGGTCCAGTATATTTGTTGTAAGAAAATTCTTCTCCAGGCATAAGCAAAATATCACTTGCTTTTCTAGCTGCAAGACCTACATTATATCGTCTTCCATCTGGACTTGAACCATAATAAGTAGTATAAGAGCCTAAAGTTGAATTTACTGCTTGAACTTGTTGCAAAGTTATCTCAGGTTGTACAAGATTCACTTTTAGATTTAAAGTTTTCTTATCCATATTTTTAATCATTTTGTATATAGATTCCTTATTTTCTGCTACATCAAATTCTTTACCTACAATAGGATCTTTATATGTGATTCCACCATCTATTACTACTTTTGCATTTTCCATTTTTACATTTATGCTGTCTGATATCTCTGTAACTTTGTTGCTCAACTTAGCTTCATCGAAACTTTTTGCAATTTCAATGTTTTTACCCTTAAAAAGTGTCCCTAAATATATTTTTACATCTTCTATGTAGTTACCTTTTCTTGTAAGATCATAAGCTTGAGTCACAGCACCTGATATATCATACTTCAAATCAATATCACTTGGTTCAACTACATAATCTTTGTTGTCATAAGACATGTTCAATTGTTGAGGCTTGAATTTTGAATCAATCAATTTTCTCGCTTCACTCTTAGTTAAATTTGTAACCTCTACTGATTCTATAGTAATGTTTCTTGCAATTTTTCCATTGTATAAGAAAAATTTATTGAAACAAAAAATCATTATACAAAATACCACTACTATAATCGCAAAAAGTTTTAATAAAAATTTGCTATTTATTTTTTTCTGAATTTTTTCTGCCTTTGAGTTATCACTCATATCTTCACCTCGTCCTAGTTACTTATCTTTTTTTCCTACATACTATTATATTTTTTAATGCTAATTTTAAGG
>JAISUA010000223.1 GCA_031272305.1 Clostridioides sp. | reverse complement strand
TACTTGGCTCGTGTCAAATTTACTTATATCAAACTTAGTTAAAGATTTGCAATTCATAAACATACTATCCATTTTTGTAACTTCTGATGTATCTAACAAATCTAAATCTACTATTTCTTCAAGATTTTCTAAGCCAAAAAATAAACTACTTGCATCTGGATTTGCTTTTACTTCACACAAAAATATAATCTTTCTAACCTTAGATCTAGTTTCATTACTTGTTATAATGGACTTACCTAATTCAGGTTTATCAGTTGCATACTCAACATCGCTTCTTTTATCAATACTCAGAGTACCCATATCATCTAATGTCCATTTACAATTTCCTGACAAACCTTCTTCAGCGTTTATTTTTAGATTGAATATGCTAAAAAATAAAACAAAAACACTTACTTGTAGAAGAACCTTTATAAATTTTCTTGTACTTATTGATTCCTTCATTTTTATGAATTTACTTGTACTTGTTATTTCCTTTATTTTTATGAATTTACTTGTACTTATTGCTTCATTCATTTCAATGCCTCCTCTGTACTAGAAATTTGATTACTCATTTCAAAACATATAATCTAATACACTATTTTCTCAATTATAAGATTAAAATTTAGGGATTAAAATTTAGGAATTAAAATTTTGTGTATTTCGATTTATATTATGTTTATTTACATAATTGTGATTTTATTTTACTAAATTTAAACCAATTAACGCAATATACATAGTTGAATTAACTGTTTATACGTACAAAATAATTATTTTTATAGTTATAATGATTATTTTATTGCAAATTAGTTAAATTAAGAAATAAGTATAAAAAATAAGTATTGATTAAAATTAAAAAAATAAACATGAAAAATTTAATACTGATTAGAATTTAAGAAATGAATAAAAAATGTTAATGTCATTAGAACTTAAGAAATGAATAAAAAATATCGAAAAGTATATAAATTAAATCTACATACTTTTCGATATTCTAACTGTTAGCATACACATACTAACACTATATATTTAGGAATTTTTTACTTGCGTTTTCTTTTATATTATTTTTTTAGTGTTACTTATTACTTTTGTTATAACATTTTTTGTTTTTAGTATTACTTATTACTTTTGTTTTTTATTTTGCTGTTTCAGCGTATTTTTCATTTTCTGCCATATCAAGATATTTGTTGTATCTATATTTTGCGTCAGCTTCTGCTTTAGCAAATAATTCTTCAGCTTGAGTTGGTGCTAATTTGTATAATGATGCAAATCTAACTTCACTCATCATGAACTCTCTCAAATCTTTTGTAGGTGCTTTTGAATCTAAAATAAATGGATTCTTGTGTTCTTCTTCTAACGTTGGATTGTAACGGTATAATGACCAGTAACCACATTCTACAGCATTTTTAGCTTGTAATTGTGATTTAGCCATACCTATTTTAATTCCGTGATTTATACAAGGAGAATATGCAATAATCAATGAAGGTCCTGGATAATTTTCAGCTTCAATTATAGCTTTAAGAGCTTGGTTCTTATCTGCTCCAATGTTTATTTGAGCTACATATACATATCCATAACTCATTGCCATCATTCCTAGATCTTTCTTTCTAGTTCTCTTACCACTTGATGCAAATTCTGCAATAGCAGCAGTAGGAGTTGCTTTAGATGATTGACCACCAGTATTAGAATATACTTCTGTATCAAATACTAATACATTTACATTTTCTCCACTAGCTAGAACATGGTCTAATCCTCCGTATCCGATGTCGTAAGCCCATCCATCTCCACCGAATATCCATTGAGATCTCTTTATAAAATAATCTCTATAATCATAGATCTTGTTTAGAACTTTGTTGTCTGCTTTTTCTTCTAGTAACACAGCTGTTAATTTATCAGCACGTTCTCTAGTTCCTTCAGAGACATCAAATCCTTCTAACCATTCTTTCAATGCTTCTTCTAAGTTAGCACTCACTTCACTTTCAAGAGCTTGAGCCACTAAATTCTTAGTAGCACTTCTTAATTTTTTAACACCTAGATACATACCAAATCCATACTCAGCATTATCTTCAAACAATGAGAATCCCCAAGATGGTCCAAATCCTTTTTCGTTTGTAGTATATGATACTTGAGGAGATCCACCCCAAACAGTTGAACAACCAGCTGCATTAGAAATCATCATTCTATCACCAAATAATTGAGTAACTAGTTTTGCATATGGAGTTTCACCACATCCAGCACAAGCTCCTGAGAATTCGATCAATGGTTTTAGGAATTGACTTCCTTTTACAGTTTCTGCTACTTTCTTAGGTATTTCTTTAGTAACTATATCTTTAGCAAAGTTCCAATCAGCTATAAATTTATCTCTAGATGGAGCTAAAGGAGCCATTTCAATAGCTTTTTCTTTTGCAGGACAAGTAATTACACAGCTACCACATCCTGTACAGTCTTGTGCTGAAACTGCAAGATGATATTTGTAATTATCAAATCCTTTAGCAGGAGCAGTTTCGAATTCTTCTGGAGCGTTTTTCAATTCTTCTTCTGTAAGAAGAGTAGGTCTTATGACTGCATGAGGACACACATAAGAACATTGGTTACATTGAATACACTTAGATGAATCCCATTTTGGAACATCTATTGATATTTCTCTCTTTTCCCAAGCTGTTATTCCAAGTGGGAATGTTCCATCTTCACGTCCATTGAATGCACTTACAGGTAAATTATCACCTTGTTGTTTATTCATAGGAACTATAACTCTTTCAACGAAATCTGGCATATTTGGATCTACTACTTCTTCATCATCTACTATAGTCTTCCAAGACTCTGGAATATTGATTCTCTTCATACTTTCGAATCCTTTATCTATAGCTAAGTTGTTCATATCAACTATATTTTGTCCCTTATTTCCATAAGATTTTTCAACTTCTTTTTTAAGAAGTTTTGAAACTTCTTCAACTGGAATTATCTCAGCAAGTTTAAAGAATGCAGCTTGCATTACCATGTTTATTCTTCCACCAAGTCCTACTTCTCTTGCTATATTTATAGCATCTATTGTGTAGAATTCAACTTCATTGTTGGCAATTTCTCTTTTTAAGCTAGCAGGCAATTGTTTTTCTAATTCTTCTTCACTCCAAATACAGTTAAGTAGGAATTTACCATTTTTTTTGATTCCAGCTAACAAATCGTATTTGTTTACATATGATTGATTGTGACATGCTATAAAATCTGCATTAGTTATTTCATAAGGTTCTCTTATAGCTTTATCTCCAAATCTAAGATGTGATACTGTAAGTCCACCAGATTTTTTAGAGTCATATGCAAAATATGCTTGAGCATAAAAATCTGTATTGTTACCTATTATTTTTATAGCTGATTTATTCGCACTTACTGTTCCATCTGATCCGTATCCCCAGAACTTGCAAGCTATTGTTCCTTTTGGAGTTGGATTTATGATTTCATTACTTACTGGTAGTGATTTGTGAGTCACATCATCAACTATACTAACTGTGAAATCATTCATAGGTTTTTCTAATTTTAAATTTGCAAATACTGATAATACATCATTTGGTTTGAAATCTTTTGAGCTTAGCCCATATCTTCCACCGACAATAGTTGGTGCATTTTCAACTTTGTAGAATGCATTTCTAACATCTATATATAAAGGTTCTCCATTTGAACCTGGTTCTTTTGTTCTATCAAGAACAGCAATCTTTTTAACAGTCTTTGGAACAGCTTTTAGCAAATATTCTGGTGCAAATGGTCTATAAAGATGAACTTCTACTAAACCTACTTTTTCACCTTTAGCGTTTAGATAATCAACAACTTCACTTATTGTTTCGCATCCTGAACCCATTGCAACTATAATATTTTCAGCTTGTGGATCTCCATAGTAATTGAATAATTTGTAATCTCTTCCTGTTAATTTACTGATTTCATCCATATATGATTGAACTACAGCTGGTACTTGATCATAATATTTGTTTACAGATTCTCTCATTTGGAAGAAAATATCAGGATTTTGAGTTGTTCCACGAAGTACTGGTTTATTTGGAGTAAGTCCACTATCTCTAAAAGCTTTAATAGCATCATGGTCAACTATTTTATCTAACTCATCATATTCTAATACTTCAATCTTTTGATACTCATGAGAAGTTCTAAAGCCATCAAAGAAATGTAGTACTGGTATACGTGATTTTATTGCACTTAAATGAGCCACTGCTCCTAGATCCATAGCTTGTTGAACACTACTTGATGCCAACAAAGTAAATCCTGTTTGTCTTGTAGCCATAACATCTTGATGGTCACCAAATATACTAAGTGCATTAGATGCAAGAGTACGAGCACTAACATGAAAAACTGCTGGTAAAAGTTCTCCTGCTACTTTGTACATATTTGGAATCATTAACAACAATCCTTGCGAAGCAGTGTATGTTGAAGTAAGTGCTCCTGCTTGTAATGAGCCATGTAGTGTACCAGCAGCTCCCCCTTCTGATTGCATTTCTTTTACTAATACTGTTTCACCAAATATATTTTTTTTACCTTGAGATGACCATTCATCAACAACTGCAGCCATAGTTGATGATGGAGTAATAGGATAAATTGCTGCTACATCTGTAAAAGCATATGAGACATAGGCAGCAGCTGTATTTCCATCCATTGTTTCCGTTCTTCTTTTTACCATTTTTTTATTCTCCCTTGTAATAATTTGATAATGCAAAAATATTTTGCGTGAATTTGTTTTAAATACAGTGACAACTATAGGTGATTCAGCAATAACAAACTTTACACAAAATTCTTGACACTATTCATAATTTATAGCTTTTTAGTTTTTTATAATAAATTTTCTAGCTCACTTTTTTCAAGATTTTCGCTATTGATTCTATTCCAACTAATGTTAAGTCTTTTTATGCTTCCACTAGATATGTTTCTCTAACATATTCATCGATTCTTTTTACTGCTTCTATTAGATTTTCATCTGAATTTGCGAATACAGCTCTGAAATATCCTTCTCCAACACTTCCGAACGCTGAACCTGGTACTACAACAACTCTAGCTTTTTTTACTAGATCAATTGCAAACTCTTCTGAAGTAACACCTAATGCTTTGATATTTGCAAAAGCATAGAAACTTCCTGGAGATTTTTTGCAAGTTATACCTGGTATATTATTCAAACCATCTATTAATATATCTCTTCTTCTTAAATAATCTGCTATCATTTGATCTACTGCATCTTGATTTCCTGTATAAGCTTCAAGAGCAGCTTTTTGAGTAAATGTAGACACGCAAGAAACTATACCTTCTTGTAATTTTGGCATATTTGCTATAATATCTTTGTTTCCTACTATATAACCTATTCTCCAACCTGTCATAGCATAAGCTTTTGAAAAACTATTGATAACTAGTACTTGATCTCTAACTTCAGGCACTTGAGCAATACTAAAATATTCTACTCCATCAAATATCAATTTATCATATACTTCATCAGAATATACTATTAAATCATATTTTTTTACAAGCTCTGCTATTTTTAGTATTTCTTCTTTGCAAATTATAGATCCTAGAGGATTGCTTGGAGAATTTAATAAAATAGCTCTTGTCTTTGGAGTGATTGCTTTCTCAATATCTGCAGCTGTTATATTAAAATCGTTTTCTTCATAAATTGGTACACTTACAGGAACAGCTCCAGCAATCATAACTTGACCTTCATAATTAGAAAATCCTGGATCTGGTATTATGATTTCATCACCTGGGTTGACAGTAGCAAGCATACACATTGTAATTGCTTCCATACCTCCAACTGTGATCATAACGTTATCAAGAGTATAGTCTTTACAATATTTTGTGTATTCCTTTGCAATCGCTGCTCTTAACTCTGGCAATCCTGCATTAGGAGCATAGTGTGTGTATCCTTCATCAATAGCTTTTTTAGCTGCATCCTTAATATTTTGCGGTGTGTCAAAATTCGGTTCACCAACTGTTAATTTTACCACATCATCATATTGAGCAGCTAAATCAAACATTTTTCTTATTCCTGAAGCAGGATAATTTTTCGCAAGATTTGATAGATAATTCATATAAAAACCCCCGTTTTTTTTGTATTATTTTATTTATATAAATCTGTAAAACCACACAAACTTGACATTGTCAATATTTTTGTGTAAAGTGTATCTTTTTTAGTATAAATTCTTGCTCTGCAAAACCACATAAAGTTGACAGTGTCAATATTTTGTCTAAATTTTATCTTTTTTTAGTATAGTTTCTTGCTAATTTGTTAATAATATATGTTAGATAAGTCCTGAACAAAATAAGATAGAAAATATACTATTTTCTTAAATGACCTCCCTACTTTGTTCAAAGCCTAAAAATTTTCTTTTTTATTTGTACAAGATTATCTAAAAGTTGTACAAAATTATCTAAGAGTAATTCCCCTAGTTTTGAAGTTCTTTTATTTGAGTTGCTAACTCTGGTACGATTTTTTTGTAATCTCCAACTATTGCAAGGTCTGCTACTTTCATTATAGGAGCATCTTGATCTTTATTTATAGCGATTATATAATCACTATCCTGCATACCTGCTAAATGTTGTATTGCTCCTGATATTCCACAAGCTATATATACATTTGGTCTAACTGTTTTTCCAGTTTGTCCAACTTGGTACTCTTTTTCTAACCATCCGTTGTCAATAGCTGCTCTTGAACCAGCTATAACTCCACCTAGTGTATCTGCAAGATTTCTTAATACATCGAATCCTTCTTTACTTCCTAATCCTCTACCACCTGAAACAATGATTTTCGCTTCACTTATGTCAGTTACTTCTTTAAGTGCTTTTACTATTTCTAGAGTTTGAGTTCTTATATCTGTTTCAGCTATTTCTGGAGTAAATTTTTTAATTTTACCTGTTCTTGTGTTATCTTTTGCTAATTTTTCAAATACTCCTGGTCTTACTGTAGTCATTTGAGGTCTATGATTTGCACATTCTATTGTTGCCATTAGATTTCCACCAAAAGCTGGTCTTGTCATTTGAAGATGTTTTGTTTCTTCATCTACATCAAGAGCTGTACAATCAGCTGTAAGACCTGTTGAAAGTCTTGCTGCTATTCTTGGGGCTAAATCTCTTCCCATATATGATGCTCCAACAAGTATAGCTTCTGGTTTTTCTTCTGTTGCTAATTCACAAATAATTTTTGTGTATCCATCTGTATTAAAATTTTTCAAAAGTGGACTATCTGCATATATTACTTTATCTGCACCGTAAGCTACTAATTCATTTGCTATATCATCTATATCACTTCCAAGTAATATTGCTGATAATTCACTACCTAATTTATCTGCTAACTCTCTACCTTTTCCTAATAATTCTAAAGATACTTTTTGAAGTTTACCTTCTTTTTGTTCAGCAAATACCCATACGCCTTTGTATTCTGCTATATTCATTCCTATTACCTCCTAGATATAGTGTTTTTCTTTCAATTTGGAAACTGCATACGCTACTGCTTCTTTTTCTGGTAAATTTATTAATTCACCTTGACCTTTGGCCTCTTTTGTTGAAGATTTTTTAACTTTTGTAGGTGAACCTTTAAGTCCAAGAAGAGATCTATCGACATCTATATCGTCTACACTCCATACTTTTATTTCTTTACTATCAATATCAAATATGTTTGCCATATGCATATATCTTGGTTCGTTTAATTCTTTTATAGCTGTTAGAAGAACTGGAGTTTTTACTTTTATCACTTCGTATCCATCTTCCCATGCTCTTTGTACTTTTAAATAATCACCATCAACATCAACTTTTTCTACATAGGTAATTTGAGGAATATCCAAATGTTCAGCTATCTCTGGTCCAACTTGTGCTGTATCTCCATCTATTGCTTGTCTTCCTGCAAATACTATATCATAATCTAATTTTCTAAGCGTTCCTGCTAATGCTTGTGATGTCGCTAGTGTGTCAGCTCCTGCAAAAGCTCTATCTGATATAAGGATAGCTTCATCAGCACCCATAGCTACAGCCTCTGTCAAAGCTGCTTGTGCTTGTGCTGGTCCCATACTTATAACAGTCACTTTAGCTCCCACTTCTTCTTTCAATGCAAGTGCTTCTTCTAAAGCATTTTTATCATCTGGATTTATTATTGATGGAACTCCTTCTCTTATAAGTGTTCCTGTTTTAGGATCTATTTTTACTTCTGTTGTATCTGGAACTTGTTTTAAACAAACTACTATATTCATCAATATTGTCCTCCTTTTCTGTTTTTATTTAAATTTACTTGCTGAGATAACCATCTTTTGAACTTGTGAAGTTCCTTCATATATTTCAGTTATCTTAGCATCTCTCATCATTCTTTCAATTGGATATTCTTTTGTATAACCATATCCACCAAATAATTGAACTGCTTTAGTTGTTACTTCCATAGCAACTTCTGCTGCAAACAATTTAGCTCTTGCTGCATCTACTGTGTAAGGAAGTCCTGCATCTTTATTGAAAGCTGCTTTGTATACTAAATATCTTGCTGCTTCTATTTTTACATCCAATTCAGCTACCATCCAAGATAATCCTTGGAATTTATCTAGTGTTTTACCGAATTGTTTTCTTCCTTTCATGTAAGCAACTGCTTCATCCAAAGCACCTTCTGCTATTCCAAGTGCTTGAGCTGCTATACCTATTCTTCCTCCGTCAAGAGTATTCATAGCAACGCTAAAACCTTTTCCTTCTTTATTTAATAGGTTTTCTTTTGGCACTACACAATCTTCAAATATAAGTTCAGTAGTTGAAGATGCTCTGATACCCATTTTATCTTCCAATTTTCCTATTGAAAATCCTTTGAAACCTTTTTCAACTATAAATGCTGATATTCCTCTTGTTCCTTTGCTTCTATCTGTCATAGCGAATACTATGAAAACATCTGCTACTCCACCATTTGTGATGAATATCTTTTGTCCATTTAGGATATAGTTATCGCCATCAAGAACTGCTGTAGTTTGTTGTCCAGCTGCATCTGTTCCTGCATTTGGTTCTGTAAGTCCAAAAGCTCCTATTTTTTCTCCCTTTGCTAAAGGCACTAAATATTTTTGTTTATGTTCTTCTGTTCCATACTTGTCTATTACTGACGCACAAAGTGAAGTATGAGCAGAAAGAATAACACCAGTACTCGCACAAACTTTTGATAATTCTTCAACTGCTAATATATAAGAAAGAGTGTCTCCTCCAGCTCCTCCGTATTCTTTTTTAAAAGGTATACCCATCATTCCATATTTGGCCATTTTCTTTACTGTTTCCATAGGAAATCTTTCTGTTTCATCAATCTCAGCTGCCAATGGTTTAACTTCATTTTCTGCGAATTCTTTAACCATTTGTTTTACTAGTTTTTGTTCATTTGATAATGTAAAATTCATGATTGCCCTCCTTTTTAAATTTCATTTTTTACCTGTCTTTAAATTTCATATATTTAAATCTAATGTTCCATCTCGTTTAATCTATGATTTTTTAAGTCCCCTTGAGTTTATTGCTTCTTACTAAACCTACCACTACTTAAGTCGCAGAGTTCTATTTACAATAGTAGAAAGTCTTAAAAGAAGTGAGATAGAAAATATTTGATTTTCGTTATCGAACTTCAATACTTATTTCGAAATCCGAAAATATATATATTTTCTATCATATGCACTTCTAATATAATTTTTCGTTTATATATTATTTATCTATTCTAGCTATATCTTTTGCTAATTCTTTCTTGTGAGCCAAGTTACCTTGTCTTGATATCATTATTCTTTGAGCTTGAGGAGAACCCGCACCATGCATTGATTCAGTTCTATATCCTACTGCTGCTGTACCTAGACATAGATTTTCTATTAATCTTAAAATTTTCATTCTGTCCATTGTAGGTACACTGTCTACTCCCTTAAGATATTTTTCTAACATATCTTTAGTTGCAGGATTTTTGAAATCTTGTTCAGATGGCATTGTAACCATAAGTCCACCTGCTATATCTTCTGCTAATCTTGTTATTTCATATGGGAATCTAGTTATGTTTTGTTTACAAACATTGGCTAATAACAAGTCTATTTGATAGTTTCCTGCTTCTGTCTTTTGACCTTCAGCTGAACATGCGATACCACAAGAATATAAAGTTTCATTTAAATGCATCATTTCGATTAATTTATCTTTTATATGTGATGCTTTTGCAGCTCCGTTATATTCAGCAGCAAGTGCAGCAGCTCCAATTAGAACATCACCTACACCTACTTTACATCCACCATAGCTTTGTCTATGATATCCTGCAAATCTTTCTACTACCATTCCAGCAAATTCAGTTTCTCCATTTAAGAAAATTCTATCATTTGGTACAAATACATTGTCAAAAACTACTAGTGCTTCTACTCCACCAAATACTTTATTTCCAACATCTAGATCCGCATCTTTTTCAAGTTTTCTAGTATCACAAGATTGTCTTCCTATTATCATTGTTATACCTTCTGTATCTGTTGGAACTGAAAATGCTATTGCATAGTCTTTGTCTTCTGGTTTCATTGAAACTGTTGGTAAGACTAATACTTCGTGAGAATTACATATACCAGTTTGATGAGCTTTTGCACCTCTTACAACAACACCATCTTCTCTTCTTTCTACTACCCTTAAGTATAGGTCTGGATCTGCTTGTTTACTTGGAGATAGACCTCTATCACCTTTTGGATCTGTCATAGCTCCATCAATTGTTAAATCGTTTTCCTCAGCATACTCCACAAATTTCTTGAAATTTTCGTGATAATTTGTACCACATTTTTGATCTGTTTCATAAGTAGTACTATAAACCGCATTGATTGCATCCATACCAACGCATCTTTGGAAACATGCTGCTGTCTTTTGCCCTAGTAGTCTTTGCATTTTAACTTTTTTTACTAAATCATCTGTGCTTTGATGAAGATTTAAAAATCTATTGATTTTATTTCCTGTCAACTTAGATGTTGCTGTCATCAAATCTTCATATTCTGGAACTTGTGCTAAATCATAAGTCATCTTCACTGAATTAAGCGAAGGACGAAGTATAGGATTGTCAATTGGATTATCAATCTTTTCTCCTAACATATAAATATTTAATTTTAGTTTGCGTAAACTTTCTACATATTGCTCTCCTGTCATTAAAGCCATAATTTCCATCCCTTTCTTTATAGTATATTTTTTATTTATTTTATCTATGCTGAATTATATTTATGCTCTAATAGTATTATACAATTAAATTTTTCAGTATACAATATATTTTCCCATTTTTTCTTATTTTTATTTGTTAATTATTCCTTATATATACATTTATGTTTTTTATTGTATTTTTTAAATTCTTATTTTTCAGCAAAAAAATAAAAGCTATAAACTATTTATTAAATAGCATATTTATAGCTTTTATATCTATATAGATAACTTTAATTTTTTTATAAAAATTTTTTAATCAATGTATCACTTATATTAATTATTTTTATAAAAATTCTTTAATCAATGTATCACTTATATTAAAGAATTCTTTTAGATGAGCACAAATTAGTTTTTTTAGAGTTTTAGCATCATGTTTAACAAGAGCTTCTAAAATTTCTTGATGATGTTGTATTTGTTGCATACTATGTTCAACATCTGTGTATTTTGATATTTGAATTAAATATATTACCAAATAAAGTTCTCTTTGTTTTTTTATTAATGTTTTATTTCTACTTATTTCTGCGATTTTTAAATGAAATTCTATATCTAGTTTGATACGCTCATACATATTTCCAGTACGAGCTCCTTCTTCACACTTTTTAACTAATTCTTGTAATTCTTCAAAATCTGACATACTTCCATAATATAGTGCTAGTTGTCCAGCAAGAATATCTTGAGCTAGACGAAGTTCTCCTATATTTCTTATAGCATCATCATCGTAATGAGCCACTGCAGCGAAACGTTTTGGATATAAGAAAATAAGTCCTTCACTTTCTAATCTTCTCAACGCTTCACGAATTGGTGTGCGACTACAACCTAATAATTCTGCTACACTTTCTTCTGGAACATGGTCACCTGGTTTTAATTCCAAATTCAATATCATATTTTTTATATGTTCGTATACTTGTTCACTTAAATTAGCCTTCTTCAAAATCTTTCGCTCCTTATATAATATTTTTTTGTTAGATAACTTATTATGTTTGTTTTTTTTTATTGCTATGTGCATTTTTCTATTTCTTATATATTTTTTATTGCTATGTGCGTTTTTCTATTTGTTATGTGTGTCTTTTGTTGCTATATGCGTTTTTCTATTTGTTATGTGTGTTTTTTTATTGCTCTATTTATTTTTTTATTTGTTATGTGTGTTTTTTTATTACTATGTTTGTTTTTTTTTACAAATTTTGTATAAATTAAGTTTACAATATTATTATTTGGTTATTATACCTCCTCCAACAACTACGTCGCCATCGTAAATAACAACTGATTGACCTGGAGTGATCGCTCTTTGAGGTTCATCAAATACCAATTTTATTTTATAATTTGTATTGATATTTCCATCGTTACTAATTGAATTTTTTTCTTCTATTCCATATAAAGTTGCATCTGATGGTTTAGCAGAATATCTTATTTTTGCTTGTACCCTCATTGGCTTGTCCACTTTATCAATTGTAATCAAGTTGACATCTTTAGCTATCACTTCTTTTGTAAATAAATCTTCGTTATCTCCTAGAACAACTGTATTGTTTTTTGCGTTAATTTCTACAACAAACATTGGCTTTCCAAAAGTTATTCCAAGACCTTTTCTCTGTCCAATTGTATAATTTATAATTCCTTGATGTTTTCCAAGTACTTTTCCATTTTTATCTACGAAATTTCCTTGTTTTATAGTTTTTGTTGTATGTTTTTTTACATAATTGACATAATCATTATCCTTCACAAAGCATATTTCTTGGCTGTCCGGTTTGTTGTATACCAAAAGTCCAAGTTCCTTTGCAATT
>JAISUA010000218.1 GCA_031272305.1 Clostridioides sp. | reverse complement strand
ATCCATAGCTCTAACTGTTTTTCCATCGTCGTTCATTCTCATATAGAAAGCTTTTATATCTTTCGGATAATCAGTAACAAATACTGGTCCATTTACAATTTGTTCACAAATATATCTTTCGTGTTCTGTTTGAAGGTCGCAACCCCATTCAACAGGATATTCAAATTCTTTTCCTGATTTTATAAGAAGATCTACAGCTTCTGTATAAGTCATTCTCTTAAATTCAGAATTAACAATCATATTCAATCTATCAAGCAATGTTTTGTCTATGAAATTATTGAAGAATTCCATTTCTTCTGGTGCATTTTCAAGTACATAGCTAATGATATATTTGATCATATCTTCTGCAAGTTCCATATTGTCTTCCAAATCAGCAAACACTATTTCTGGTTCAATCATCCAAAATTCAGAAGCATGACGTGCAGTATATGATTCTTCTGCTCTAAATGTAGGTCCAAAAGTATATATATTTCTAAAAGCAAGTGCCATTATTTCTCCATTTAACTGACCACTTACTGTTAAGTTGGCTTCTTTTCCAAAGAAGTCTTGTGAATAATCTATACTTCCATCTTCTTTTAGTGGAGCATTTTTCATATCAAGAGTTGTAAGTCTGAACATTTCTCCAGCACCTTCAGCATCACTACCTGTTATTATTGGAGTGTGTGCATATACAAAGTTTCTTTCTTGGAAGAACTTATGTATTGCATAAGCTGCAAGAGATCTTACTCTAAATACTGCAGAGAACGTATTACTTCTAGGTCTTAAGTGTGCAATAGTTCTTAAATATTCTAAAGTATGTCTTTTCTTTTGAAGTGGATATGAACTGTCAGATTCACCTTCTACTTCTACCTTTGTAGCTTGTATTTCTATAGGTTGTTTTGCTCCTTCTGTAGATACAAGTTTTCCTTCTACAAGAATTGATGAACTTATTGGAAGCTTTGATACTTCTTTAAAATTATCAATTTTTTCATCGTAAACTATTTGAATATTTTTGAAGAAACTTCCATCGTTAAGTTCAATAAACCCAAAGTTTTTTGAATCTCTAGAAGTTCTTATCCAACCAGCTACCTTAACATTTTTATTGATATAGTCTTCTTTGTTTCTAAATAAATCTCTTACACAAATAAATTCTTTTTGCATTTTATATCCTCCTTTTATAATAAACATTAAAAAAAGCATTCCATCCCGAAAGGGACGAAATGCTTGTGTTTTCGCGGTACCACCCTAATTATCAAATCTAAATTTGATCTCTCTAATGAGTATACTTATACTCAAGTCTTTAACGTAACCAAACGTCTGAGCCTAATGAATACTATCTAGCAACATTTAAATAAAAAATCAATCTTTAATTTAATAAAAATCAATCTTTAATTTGATAAAAATCAATATTACATTTGATTGAAATCAATGTCGTAAAAGTATCGTTCGAACAGAAACTCCAAGATGTTCTTCAATATAAAACTCATACTAAGCTCTCAGCACCCTTAGTTCTCTGTAAATCATATTTATATCTACTCTTCTTTTCACAGTTTTAAATTTAATTCTTTTGTTATTTCCAATATACTATCATAATTAAACTTTTTTGTCAATAATATAAATTGAAACATTGCTTTTAATATAACTTCCTGAAAGTCGGATAACTTCATTACAATTTGCTTCCGTTGTCAACCCAGTCTTTTGCATCTTCAACTGCTTGATTTGAAGGTTGAGGAACTTTAGATTCCGGTCTTAATTTTTCTATATCTGCCCATGCCTCTGTAGATTTATTTGTCAAATACGCCTTGCTTTTTGATTTTTTATTTTTTGATTCAACTACACGTTTATCATTTTTTAACATAACTATCACCTCTAAAATTTTTATATTTTATCAGTAATAGTATTTCAAAAAAATTTTTTTCTATTCATACTATAATTTCAAAATACTTTTTTCAATTGTTATTAACAAAGCAACAAGCTAATGAATGATTTGGAAAATTTGCTTTAAAATTATTTTCATGTGCAACGCAAAAGTATCAATTTGATTTCAAAATACTTTTATCAACTTTTTATTATTAATAACAATTTAATCTTGCAATTTATATTAATAACAATTTGACAAACATTAAATATTTTCAATAACAATTTGATAAACATTAAATATTTTCAGAGATTTGTCGCATTGTATTTGGAAAATCAATTAATCCATATCCTTCTATAACATTTGGATATACATAATAACTACTTCTCTTTGCTCCAAGCATTAAATACGTTTTTAAGACTTGAGAATGCATAAGAGATCTTGAACTTGGTGATTGAAGATCTATATATTCCATAATAAGTGCAGCAATTCCAGCAACAATAGTTGAGCTTATTCCTGTTCCTGTTCCCAATCTATATCCATTGTCACCATAAGTAGAAATAATATCTACTCCACTCGCTATGAAATCAGGTTTGACCCACCCTGCTCTACCTGGTCCTTGCGATGAAGCAACCCAAGTACTATTAAATCTATTATCATACGTTCCAACCGTCAAAATATCATCAGTGTGTCCAAGATAAGTTATTGTAGAGTATGAGTTAGAATCAATAAATCCATCTCTTTGCGTAATTAGATTTTTGTTTGGAATATAAATATGATATTTTCCATCAACATATGTATCTGATGCTATACGCAAAATCCATCCACCAGGTTGTACATTATTAAGATTAATCTCTAAAACCTGACTACCTGAAACTAAATATGGATAAAAATATCTCATTGTGTAACTTGTATTCTCTAAGTTGAATTTCCCTTTGTATTCGTAATAATCAGGTGCGTATTGAATCCTATAACTAACTTCTCCAGAAGGTGAAATTATCGCTACATTGAACCTATCTATTTCAGATGATTCGAAAAAAATATCCATACTTTTTGCACTAGAAAGCTCTATTAAAATGTCATTTTGGTCATTTTCATTATCTAATCGTCCTTCATAATGAATATATGTATCTCTTTGATTTCCAGCTCCTGAAATCAACACAACACCTGGATATCTAATTTCTTCAAATGTTTGCAATATTGAAAGTGCTCCAAAAGTTGACCTAGCTGCTACAGTCATATTTATAACAAGATTTTTTTCTTTTCCTTCTGAAAAACGAATTGCATATGCTACTGCACACAAAAAGTCTGTTATACCATAATTAAATTTATCATCATAATACTCTCCTGTATACTCTCTAAGTTTAATTACTAATAATTCTGCACCTTTAGCTATTCCTCCAAAACTATCGTCCACTCTTCCTTCTCCAACTAAAATTCCTGCCACTATAGTTCCTGTTCCTCTTTTATCAACAGATAGTGTTCTATCATTTCTAATTATTGCTTCATTTATTTCTTCTCGTGAAAATTCACTTCCAAAATTAAACCCCTCTGGTGAAGGATTTGTAGTCCCTTCTTGATCCCACATTTTTATAATTTTACTTGTGCCATCATTATTAATCAAATCAGGATGCAAATAACTTACTCCTGAATCTATGATGACAAATATTGTATTTCTACCTGTAACATCATTGACATAAT
>JAISUA010000192.1 GCA_031272305.1 Clostridioides sp. | reverse complement strand
TATAAAATTTAATTATAAATTAAGTTGATTATGAAAAGCTAAAAAATTGCTCTCAGATTCAGTCGCTGAGCGTTAAATTATGTAATTATGTTAAAAAATAAGGAGATGATGAATATCGTTCGCAAGATTCAGTTTTAGCTTGCTTTTACACGAAGAGTGAAAGAAGCGACCGAATCTGAAAGTAATTTCATCATCTCCTATATTTTTTAAATTTATTAACTCAATAAACTAAAATTTATCTGTTTCTGTATTCATCAAGTCCTTCTTTTAGTAGTTTTCCTGCTTGTAGTAAGTCATCTTGGTTTAATATATAAGCAAGTCTTACTTCATTTCTTCCTAAACCTGGTGTAGCATAGAATGATTCTGCAGGAGTACACATTACTGTAGCATCTCTGTCTTTACAGAAATCTGTAAGCATCCATTTTACAAAGTCTTCTGCATCATCAACAGGAAGTTTAGCTACTATATAGAAAGCTCCTGTTGGTTTTTCACAGATTAGTCCATCTATTTTCATAAGTTCTCCGTAAAGAACATCCCTTCTTTTTTTGTATTCTTCGTTTACTTCTTTGAAATAAGAAACAGGAGTGTTGTAAAGTTCAGCAGCACCTATTTGATCAAGAGTAGCAACGCAAAGTCTTCCTTGACATAATTTCATTATTTGAGCAGTCAAATCCTTGTTTTTAGTTGCTATAGAACCAACTCTTGCACCACAGGCACTGTATCTTTTTGATACTGAATCTATTATAACGACTCTGTCTTCGATGCCTTCAAGATTTCCACAGCTAGTGTAATCAAGTCCATCATAAACGAATTCTCTGTAAACTTCATCAGCAACTATCCATAAATCATTTTCTTTAGCTATGTCAGCTAAAGTTTGAAGTTCTTCTCTAGTGTAAACTAAACCTGTAGGATTTCCTGGATTTGAAATAAGAATAGCTCTAGTTTTGTCATTTATTTTTTTCACTATATCTTCTTTTGAAGGAAGATGGAAACCATTTTCGGCATAAGTAGTTACAGGGTTCATTTCGATGTTTACACATTGTCCGAATCCATTGTAATTTGTATAGAAAGGTTCTGGAACTAATATATTATCGCCAGGATCACATATACTCATCATTGTTAGTAGTAAAGCTTCACTACCTCCATTAGTAATAAGTATATCATCATAATCAAATTCCATATTATAAGTTTTGTAGTATTTACGCATAGACTCTATAAGTTCTGGCATACCTTCAGAACCAGCGTAAGCTAAAACATCTTGATTGAAGTTTTTAACTGCATCAAAAAAACCTTGTGGAGTCTTGATGTCTGGTTGTCCTATATTTAGATGATAAACCTTTACACCATTTTTCTTTGCTGCATTAGCAAAAGGAACTAATTTTCTGATAGGTGAAAATTGCATAGATGTTATTCTTTTTGAATAGTTCATAATAAAACCTCCTAAAATAATTTATTTTTTAATAATTGCGTAACAGATAAATTAGAATTAGAAATTTAGATGATAATTATTATAAATAACTTAAAGTTAAAATCATAAATGATAATTTTTGAAAAATAACTTAAAATTCTAATTTATCAACAACATACTAAGACCTGCTAAGTTTATTACATATAAATTCTGCAAGTCTGTATAATAAGACTTATCATCACTTAAGTAAAATCTAATGAGATAAGTCTAGTTATTCAAAGTGCGAAAACGTCCGTTTTCTATCATATGCACTTCTTATAATAATAATATAACATATTGCTAAGTAAAAATCATTAATAAAAAACAAAGAAAATAAAAAAATTTTCATTATAAAAATATATAAAATTTGAAAGTTCGTAATAATTTAGAATTTATAAATTAATCATTGAAAAACATTGAAAATTTAGGTATTATAAAATAAGAAATAAAACTTGTTTTATCAATTAAGTAATATATAAGATGTCTATGAAAAAAATTTTTTACTATTGCGAATAATTCAGATTTTAAATTTAAGAAACTGTCTACTAAAGACATGTAAATTATTAATATCAAATTAAAATTTTTAATAAAAGAATAGTCTATAAAAAATCGCCAAAATTAATAAAATCAATTGACAATATTGATATGCAAACAAATTTATAAATATTTATATATAAAAATAAGGAGGTTGACACAATGAACAAGAAATTAAAAAGAACAATATTATTGACAATATTGCTTACAAGTGTAGTAAATAGTGCAAACATCATAAACGCACATAGTTATACAAGATATTCAGGAGCAGATAGATACGAAACATCTCTAAAAACAGCAGATACACTAAATTCTGACATAGTAGTATTTGCAAGTGCAACATCATTCGCAGATAGTTTAAGTGCAAGTAACATAGTAAACAAATACGGTGCTAAACTGGTACTTGTAAACAACAACACAGACTTAAAACCTATACTAGAAAACAAAGGCTACAAACAAGCCTATATCATAGGTGGAACAGCAGTACTAAATAGCAATTTTGAAAATAACGTAAAGAAATATCTATCTAACGTAACAAGACTATCAGGTCAAGATAGATATAAGACTAATCAAGCAACACTAGATAACACAGGATACAAAAATATAGGTGTTGCAACAGGAGAAAACTATCCTGACGCATTAAGTGCAGGATCACTTTTAAAAGAAAAAGGATTAGGTCTAAAACTTGTAAACGGAAAACAAACATACACTCTAGAAGATGGAGAAGTGGTTAAATATACATTCGGTGGAACAAATGCAGTAAAACAAGATGGAGGAATAAGACTATCAGGAACAGATAGATATGACACATCAATAGCAATAGCTAAAGAACAAACATCAAAGAACGTAACATTAGTAAGAGGAGATGACTTTGCAGACGCACTAAGTGGTATAAACGTAGCAAACTCTAAAAACTCATATATATTACTAGCACCAACAAGTTATAAGCAAGAACTTAAAAACTTGTCAAACAGAAAAGAAAACGTTTATGTAGTAGGTGGAATGGTAGCACTTACAGATAAACATGTTAATACAGTACTTGATATGTTCGAAGGTTTAGACAATACATCAACACAGATAACTGATAATAACATTGGAGAATCAGGGAATAATGATTCTCAAGGTAACGATTCAACTGTTATAACTGGAGAGTTTGCAACTTTCCAACAAGAAGTTGTAAGATTGTGTAATATTGAAAGAGCAAAAAACGGAGTTGCTCCTTTGACACTTGATGCTGAAATATCTAACGTTGCTACAATTAAATCTCAAGATATGATCAATAAAAATTATTTTGACCATACATCACCTACTTATGGTTCACCATTTGATATGATGAAACAATTTGGACTTTCTTATAGAACTGCTGGAGAAAACATAGCTATGGGTCAAAAAACTCCTGAAGAAGTTGTAACTGCTTGGATGAATTCAGAAGGACATAGAAGAAATATCCTTGATTCTAACTTCACAAAAATCGGAGTTGGCGTAGCTAAAAACAGCAAAAATCAAATTTACTGGACACAAATGTTCATAGGATAAAACTTGATAGAGTACCTTTACTTATTACTCTGGAATTTGCTGGAGACAAATGTTTATAAAACAAAAATAGCTTTTCTATTATATATATCTTATATATCTTGAAAAAAATTTACTGGACACAAATGTTTACTGGAGACAAATGTTCATAGAACAAAAACATCAAAAATTATGTTTTATTCTATTTAGTATATATACTAAAATTTTCTAAAAAAATATAA
>JAISUA010000183.1 GCA_031272305.1 Clostridioides sp. | reverse complement strand
TATATTTATTACATTTTTTACCTGTTTACAAATTAACATAATAATAATATATTTAACTTACATAAAAAAATTAATACCTAACAGAAAAGTGTTTAAACTGATTTGAAAGGAATTGTATCATACCTAATTATAACAGAAATAAAGAAATTGTCTTAACATTAGATTTTATGTTTTCAATACATATTATTTAAATTCTTTTATTTTTTTAATAAGTTTTATAATAAATTTGGGGAATAATTTTTAGAAATAAATTATAACAAAAATTTTTAGAAATAAATTATAATAAATTAGTTTAGTTAAAATGCAAAAATGTTGGTATTTATTTATTAAAGTACTTTTTTAAGAATGATTTTTTAGAATAATTTTTTAAGAATGATTTTCTAAGAATAATTTTTTTAATAATAAGAATGGAGGAAATAATATGTCATTAAATACAACGCCAAATGCAGTCAGAACGCACATAGGAATATTCGGTAAAAGAAATTCCGGAAAATCAAGTCTAATAAACGCCATTTCAAATCAAGAAATCGCTATAGTTTCCGATGTCAAAGGTACAACTACAGATCCTGTATTTCGTCCAATCGAAATTCTTCCTATTGGTCCTTGTGTTCTAATAGATACTGCAGGAATAGACGATATAGGCGATCTCGGAAAACTTAGAATCGAAAAATCGCTTGATATTCTAGACAAAACAGATGTTGCTATACTAGTAGTAGATGCAAATACAGGAATAAGCGATGAAGATTTTGAACTAATCAACAAATTCAAACAAAAGAAAACTCCTTATCTAACAGTATTAAATAAAATTGATGCTATAAATATTTCTAAGGAAATATTAAATCAACTAAAGAAATCAACTGGTGCAAATGTAATATTCTCATCAGCAAAAAATAATATTGGAATCGAAGAAATAAAACAAGAAATCATAAGATTAAAACCCGATGATAGCCAAGATCAAATTTTAATTTCAGATTTGATAGAAGAAAATGATTTGGTTGTACTTGTAACTCCTATAGATAAATCAGCACCTAAAGGAAGACTTATTCTACCTCAACAACAAGTTTTGAGAGATTGTCTGGATCATTTGGCGATTCCTGTTGTGACAACAGAGATCACTCTAAAAGAAACTTTGGCTTCGCTTTCTAGAAAACCAAAACTTGTAATAACAGATTCGCAAGCATTTAAAAAAGTTTCAGAGGATACTCCTTCTGATATTCCTCTTACTTCTTTTTCAATAATATTTGCAAGACAAAAAGGCAACTTAAACTCTTTGTATCAAGGAGCAAAAGCAATTGATTCTTTGAAAGATGGAGATAAGGTTCTAATTGCTGAAGGTTGTACACATCATTTACAAAGCGATGATATAGGAAGATATAAAATTCCGAAATTATTGCTTGAAAGAACTAAAAAAGATATTAGCTTTGATTTTAATTCAGGAGTGACTTTCTCCAAAGATATCGAACAATATAGCTTGATCATTCACTGTGGTGCTTGTATGATGAATAGAAAAGCTATGCTTTCAAGAATAGAACAAGCAGAATCTTTCGGCGTTCCTATTGTAAATTATGGAGTTTTTCTAGCATATGCAAATGGAATCTTAGATAGAGCTATCACACCATTCAAAGGAGAATTAGAAAATGAATAATACAAAGTTAAAGGAACTAATTGATAAGTTAGATAAAACATCTAATTTGAATGAAGAAGAATTTTTGTATTTGATAAAAAATATTTTTAGAACAAATAACTCTGATTCTAATTATACTGTCAATCGTAAAATGCTAGACTATCTATGTCAAAAGGCAGATGCAAAAAGAAGACTTCATTACTCAAATAAAGTTTTCTTGAGAGGATTGATTGAACTTACAAATTATTGTAAAAACGATTGCTATTACTGTGGAATAAGAGCCTCAAACAAAAATATCAAACGATACAGACTTAATCTAGACGATATTATGGAGTGTTGCAAAATCGGATACAGTATAGGATATAGAACGTTTGTACTACAAGGTGGAGAAGATCCTCACTTCACTGATGAAGTTATGTGCGAAATAGTAAGCACTATAAGAAAAAATTATCCTGACTGTGCAATCACACTTTCAATAGGAGAAAGAAATTATGATTCTTACAAAAAATTATTCAATGCTGGTGGTGATAGATTCTTATTAAGACATGAAACTGCCACAGATGAACATTATAAATTACTTCATCCTGAAAGTATGAAATTAGAAGAAAGAATTGGCTGTCTAAAAAATATGAAAGAAATTGGATTCCAAATCGGTGCAGGAATAATGGTAGAATCTCCTTACCAAACTGACGAAAACATCGTCACTGATTTTATTTTCTTGAAAAATTTAAATCCTCATATGGTTGGAGTTGGACCTTTCATCCCTCATCATGATACAAAGTTTAAGGATTTTCCTGCAGGAAATTTGGATAAAACAATCTTCGTACTTGCAGTGACAAGACTCCTACTTCCAAAATGTTTGTTGCCAGCGACAACGGCACTTGCTTCTATATCTCCTAACGGACGAGTACGGGGTCTAGAAGCTGGTTGCAATGTAATCATGCCTAACCTTTCGCCACAACAACTTAGAAAGAATTATTCACTTTATGATGGCAAACTTTCTACTGGAAAAGAATCTGCTGAATATCATAAAGATTTGGAGGATTCTCTTAAGAGTATTGGTCTTGAGATTGATAGTTCTAGAGGAGACAATATTGAATGGAGCAGATGTTAAAAATATTATAGATAATTATTGTTAAAAAACGCTATGTACAAGATTTTGCACATAGCGTTTTGCTATACATTGGCGAGAATGCGTGGGAGTCGAACCCACCTAAGAGGCTCCTAACCCCTCATACTAGTTTTGAAGACTAGAGGGCACACCGGCACCCATCCACTCCCATATTAAATTTCAATAAATATAGTCACTTGTATATTATTTTTGTATAATAGGATAAAAAACTCTATAAAACTAACTAAAATCGCCTTGTTTCCACAAACCAATCGACAAGAAATATAATAACACAAACATTCATATATTTCAAGTATAAATTTTTATGTTATTATATTTCTTTATAACAATTTCTTTATAAGTTACATATACAAATTGCCTAATAATAATTCTTATTAAACTGATCTATATCGTGAAAATAAAAAATTCACACAAAAATATTGATATATCAAAAAAGTTCGCAAGAATTGAATTTGCATTCAACACTAACGAACTTTTTGAATTATTATACTATCAATGAATTATTCTACTACCACATCAAGTATTTTAGTTCAAAACTTTGATTGTGATTGTTTTTCTACCCCAAGCAGACATTTGACTTGAACTAGTCATAAATATATCTATCTTGTTACCTTTGATAGCACCTCCACAGTCTTCTGCAGTGAATACCATATCAAATTGAGGTATATATACCTTTGTTCCATAAGGTAGTACTCTTGGATCAACAGCAATAGTTCCCCATTTTGGTCTTGTTCCTGTTGATGTTACTGAATCTCCACAATAAGCTGTAGCTACAACCTTCATTGTTTTACCATTTGAGCTATCACTTTGTTTAGAAGATGAATCAACACTACTTACAGATTTTGTAGATGTTTTGTCTGTAGACACTTCAACATCAGGAAGTTCTGTAACAACTTTTGTAATTGGTTCTGAAAGTACTTCTGATGAAACAATTTCTTTGCTTTCTAATTTTTCATTATGATATATTTCTTTGTAAGTTATTTCTTTCTTACCTTCTTTACCTTCTGTTGTGACTTCAGTTTTTCCTAATGTACACAATTCATTTCTAACTATCTTTGTATCGAACGGTATGCTAACTGTCTCTTTAACTGTCTTTTCATTTACTGAAATAACCTCAATCTTATCTCCATCTGATACTAAATCAGTTGGTTTGACATTGATTATATCATTTTCATCATAATCTACTTTTGCAACCTTCAAAACTCTTTCTACGCTAGGTTCTATCGTATTTATAGATTTTTCTTGGCCATTTACAACTAATACTACTTCTTTGTTAAGCATCGAATATCCAGATAGAATCACAAACGATAATACTACTGCAATCACAGAAACTTTCGTATTGTTTCTTTTCTTTTCATTCATTATTTGCTTCCCTCCATAATTTTTTTATATTAAATTTCTACCTTCCAATTTTATTTATGAGTTAAAATGTTTTTTACTTTTTAGTAACTCATTTTTAGATTGAATTTTTCTTTTTTGTTAACTTCGTTCCGTTAACTGTAACTTTATTGTAACTTTTATTTCTCGATTTGTCAAATCAAAAAAATAAAAAAGTAGCTATAAATAAGTTTTATCAATATTTACAACTACTTTTTTATTAGATTTTTTCGACAAAATAATTACAATTTTGTAACTTTTATTTTTTCTTCTAAATAGTTTTTATTACTATTTGTAAATTTTATATTTAGTGAAACAAATTATCAATAGAATTTGTAAACTTAGTCATTCCAATGTTCAAAAAAATATTACACTCAAATTTAACAAAAGCTTGTACTAAAAATAAGTGAAAATTTTTTTATTGAGAAATTATTCCTCTTTAAAAATTTGACATTTTGAGACTATAAATTTTTTATCTGCCAATTTATAGCATTTTTATTATTTTCTGCAAGGATATTATTTATCTTAGAAAAGTGTTTACATCCGAAGAAACCTCTATTTGCAGACAGTGGACTAGGATGAGGCGATTCTAATATAAAATGTTTTTGCGTATTTATCAAAATATTTTTTTTTCTTGCATTAGCTCCCCACAAAACAAAAATCACAGGATCTTCCCTTTGATTTAAAATTTCTATTATTTTATCTGTAAGTATCTCCCATCCAATATTTTTATGCGAATTAGCTTGATGTGCTCTAACTGTAAGTACAGTATTAAGAAGCAAAACTCCCTGTTGTGCCCAAGATGTAAGCACTCCATTATTAGGTATATAGCATCCAAGATCGCTATTTAGTTCTTTGTAAATGTTTCTAAGAGAAGGAGGTATCGCTACGTCTGATTCTACAGAGAATGCTAGACCATTTGCCTGTCTTTCTTCATGATATGGATCTTGACCTAAAATCAAAACTTTTGTATCTTTATATGATGTAAGCTTCAACGCTTCAAAAATCTTATATGGATTTGGATATATTGTGTTTGTCTTGTATTCATCTATTAAAAATTTTCTGAGTTTAAGATAGTAATCTTTTTTAAATTCATCTCCTAATAACTCGTCCCAATCATTACCTATGTTAACCATTTTATCAACCTCTCTTTTTTACATCATTTTATGTGTTTATTTCGGTTATTTAATATTTTGTAAACTTTTTTGTTAAAATTTTGTTATTAGTTAATTATATCATATTAACATATCTGTTTTCAATTTTAATAGAAAACTATTTGAAATAACATTGTTTCCCATTGACTTTTTATAACTAATTAGTTATGTTATTAATATAAAAAATGACGAAAAGAGTTGTTGGAAAATAGCTAATCTTTAATTTAAGGACGGTGATATTTATATGGATTGTTTAACAGATTTTTTTTCTAAGCTACAAATTGAGGATTCTTATCTTGCTAAATACTTCAAAGAAGTTTTCATAAAAAAAATTGTTTATTACAAAGAAGAAAAAAGAATTTACCTTTATCTTGTTTCGAAAAAAATTGTTCAAAACGATAAAATTTCACTTCTTGAGAAATCTTTGTTGGATGCACTACCTTACTTCAATTCTGTTAAGGTCAAAATCCATTACACAGGATATGACAGAGCAAGCAACAGTGATATTATTAAAAAGTATTGGAATAACATACTAAATATACTTATTTCTATTTGTCCTCCCCTAAATGGTTGGAAAAAAGAAATTGAATATATGTGTGTTGAAGATAATTTAAAAATTAAAATTCCTAAACCATTTTTTTATGATAGACTTATTGCAAAAGATGCAATTAATTCTATAAAAAACATATTAAACGAAGAACTTGGACTAGATTTAAATATTACACTTGAAAAAGCTATCGATTCTAAAGTCGATACTGAATAAATAATGATGAAATCAGATTCTCTGTTTTGAGTAACTATATGATA
>JAISUA010000171.1 GCA_031272305.1 Clostridioides sp. | reverse complement strand
ATACTAAAAAAATAATTTTTTAGTACTTTTTTAAGACTATCTTTTATTTTATAAGTACAAAAAATAAAATTCAACAACAATAATATATCAAAAATATCCATAAACAATTCTATCTTTGGAATTATATATTCAAAATTTTCACTTCTAAAAAATCTAAGCAACAACAAAGTTTCAACTATGAAAAATGTAATTAAAAATGTAATAATTGCACTATTCGTCTTATCTTGTTCTCTATTTGTAAATTCATATAATTCTAAATATAAATAAAAAATCATTATTGTATCACAATTAAGTTCAATAAAAATATATTGATACAAATTAGTATTGATATTCAAAAAATTTATTTTGTAATAATAGGCTATATTTGTATAAAAAAATCCCATCACAATTGTCATAATCGAATATATTGAAGATAGTTTTGACTTACTTCTATTATCCTTTATGAATGAGATAATCCCCATCGTCATAAATCCTACCCCTATAAAAATATGTAAAGTCATAAACATATTTTTATCATTTGAATAAAATATAATGAATAACATCAACACTAATGTAAATAAAGCTAAAAAATTATAGTTTGATTTTATTCTTGTTTTTCTTTTTTGTTTTACTGCCTCCATATTTTTCACCTCAATGAAATTGACAAAACCATACAATAATTTTTTTAGATTTGTACGAAGTTGACATAAATAATAAAATAAATTTTCCCTGCTTTATATATTACGATAAAATATATAAAATTTCCTTCTTTTTGATATATTTATTTTGTATAAAATAATATTATTTATTTTCTTATTCTCACATTTTGGCTTATTTTTTTTAAATATTCATTTCTTAGTTTCGCATTTTAGCTTATTTTATTAGAATTTTTATTTTCTTATTATAATGTTTTGACTTATTTTTTTTAAATATTTATTTTCTTATTTTAATGTTTTAGATTATTTGTTAACTTTTTTATTAAAACAAGATTCTTTTATTTTCAATTCTCTTTGTTATTTTTATTCTATCGAAGTTTTCAAGTATTATCATACAGTTTTTTCTACTAGAATTAATTAAATCTCTGTATTCTCCTAGAGTAATTTCTTTGTTTTGTTTTAAATAATCAATCAAGATATTTTTAGCTTGTTCGTAAACATCTGTATCCATTACATACTGTTCGTCCAATCTTTCTACTTCTTTTCCAATCATAGACTCCAATACTTCCCTGTATTTAGGATTGTTTTCTGATACTTCGTCTATTGTAAGCACTGCTGAGAGTCCACATTCCTTCAATCTCTTAGTTATTCTATCAGAAATATTTTTTTGTTCTTTAGTCAGTACAACCTCAAAAGATGACAATGCCACCTCATTGGAAACAAGTTTTACCAAATTATCTTGAACTAACTTGTTCAAAAATACATCCATATCTTTATTTTTTAAGTTACTTAGAACTCTAGATCTAAGTTCCTCTTTTGGAATACCATTTCTAAGTTTATATTTTGAATGATATTCTTCTATTACTTTTTTGATATTTTCTTTTAAATTTTCATATTTATTTTGATGAATAAATAAACTATTTATCTTTATAACTTTATTTTCTTGTATTAATTTTTCTAAAGATTCTTCTATTTCTACTTTAT
Source organism: Clostridioides sp. (assembly GCA_031272305.1). Taxonomy (GTDB): domain Bacteria; phylum Bacillota; class Clostridia; order Peptostreptococcales; family Peptostreptococcaceae; genus Metaclostridioides. The sequence continues at coordinate 1,880 of JAISUA010000171.1, read as the reverse complement.
TTTCTCCAGTATATTCCATTAAATCTTTGATTGTTGAATATACGTTGATATCAGATTTTATATATTCTTCTATGATATCTTTCAGCTCGCCTTTTTCTTTTTTCTTCAAAACCTCTATAACTTCATCATCATATCTTTTGTGTTTTTTTGGAGATGGGTCTACTATTACTCCTCCTCCTATTGTTTCCATAGGAGAATAAAATCTAAGGACAAATTTATCTCCTTTTTTGCAGACAATACTATCCTCTAATCTCAATTGCACAAAACCAGATTCTCCTGATTTTATTTCATCTACATGAAGTGGAACTGCTCTACAAAGTATTTCTCTAGCACCTATATACAGGCGAAGTCTTTCCCAATGTTTTATTGATTTATCTGTATGATTGACAACACTTGCCTTAACATCTATCATCATAGACTCTGTAAGAGAATTTGGTTCTGCAAGTACATCTCCTCTTTTTATTTCATCTACTTTTACATTTGAAATATTGATTGCTGTTCTCTGTCCAGCATACGCAATTTTAGTATCTTTTCCATGCACTTGTATAGTTCTTATTTTTGCTTTTAATTGTTTAGGATAAATAATAAGTTCATCGTCAATGCTTATTTTTCCCTCGTTTAAAGTTCCTGTGATAACTGTTCCAAATCCTTTCACAGAAAAGACTCTGTCAATATTAAGTCTTGCTGGAGAATTTGTATTTTTGTCTTCTATTTCTTCACTTATTTTATCTATTTCATTTATTAATGTGTCTATTCCTCTTCTAGAAACAGAATCTACTTCTATGATTGTAGAATCTTTCAAAAAAGTATTTTGTAGTTGCTCTCTTACATCGTCTTTTACTATTTCAAGTAATTCTTCATCTACTGTATCTGCTTTCGTAAGCACTACTATACCTTTTTGAACATTTAGATATGATAATATATCCATATGTTCAACTGTCTGAGGCATAACACCTTCATCTGCTGCAACTACAAGAAGCACCATATCTATTCCAGATGCTCCTGCAAGCATATTTTTTATGAATTTTTCGTGACCTGGAACATCTACTATTCCTACTCTTTTATTATTTGGCAAATCAAAAAATGTAAATCCTAAGTTTATTGATATTCCTCTTTGTTTTTCTTCTTCAAGTGTATCTGTTTCTCTTCCTGTAAGTGCTTTGATCAAGGTAGTTTTTCCGTGATCTATATGACCTGCAGTTCCGATAATTATATTTTTCATTTATTGCTTTCCTCCAAAACTATTTTCCTAAAACTTCGTTTATTGATAGTGCTATTTTTTCGAATTCATCATCAAATATTGTTCTTACATCTAATATATATTTGTCATCGTAGATTCTACCAATTATATGTTGTTCGCAAAGTCTAAGTTTTTCTTCAAGTTCAGCTGTTTTCATATTATGTGGTTTTATTGCTATCACTCTTGTTTTCATAGTTTCAAGCGGCATAGAACCTCCTCCAACTTGAGAAAATGAATCTTCCACTCCTATTTCTGCATCAATGTAGAATTGATTTATTTTCGAATACAATCTGTCAGCTCTTTCTACTAATTCTTCATATTTATAAAGAAGCATTTTTAGTGTTGGAATATTTTCTATAGCATTTTTTTCGTCCAAATACATTCTAAAAGTAGACTCTAATGCACATATTGTAAGTTTATCCACTCTAAGTGCACGAGTTAATTGATTTTTTTTCATAGCATTTATATATTTTGATTTTCCTACTATAATACCTGCTTGAGGTCCACCAAGCATTTTATCTCCACTAAATGTTACTATGTCTGTTCCACTATTTAAAGAATCCATAACTGTAGGTTCATAAGTAAGTCCATATTTGGATAAATCAATAAATACTCCACTTCCTAAATCCTCAATAACTGG
>JAISUA010000115.1 GCA_031272305.1 Clostridioides sp. | reverse complement strand
TAAAATTTTTGTAAAGAAGAATTTTTCTAAGCTTACTATCCGAACTCAAGCTATATTCATAATATTTTTGTAAAAATAATTCAGGTCGTGCTTGTCTAAATCTATATATACTTTGCTTTACATCTCCAACCATAAAACGATTCTTTCTGTCTTGTTTAGAAACCATTTGCATTATAACCTCTTGAATCAAGTTACTATCTTGATATTCATCTGTCATAACTTCTTCAAAATAATCTTGATAATTTCTTGCAACATTTGAAGGTGTAAGATTTCCATTTTCGTCTTTTTCAGTTAGTATTTTAAATGCAAAATGTTCAATATCATTGAAATCTATAATTGATTTTTCCCTTTTCATGGAGTTATATTTATCATCAAATTTTATAACAACTTCAGAAATAGTCTTTGTTATTTTATAGAGAATATCAAACTCATATTTTAAATCTTCATTTGAACGTATAAAATCGCTTTTTTGCAATTTCTCTATTTCTTTTTTTATTTCATCTCTGGCTTTCTTAGCCTCTTCGTAAGTTTCTTTTTCACACTCATTTTCTTTTGGAATTTTTTTTCGTCCCTTTGCGTTGAACTTTTCAAATTCAAAATTTGAAAGCAGATTTTGCATATCATTCCATGATTTTTTACTAGCTTCATAAAGACTCGCTATATTTATATATTCACTTTTAAATCTCTCTCTATAGAACTGCATAGCATCTACTTCACCAACAAAAACTACTACTCCATCTAAACTTTCTGATACTTTTTTCATTTTTGGCAATAAATATTCTAGTTTTACATTTATCATTTCTAGTAGTATTTTTGCCAAATTTGAAGTAGAAAAATCAAAATTATCATTTACATTGAAAACTTCTACTGAATCTTCTAGCCATTTTTTTGGTTCAGGCAAACTTTTTATAAAATTATGAACATCTAAAATTAATTTCTGAACTCTTGAATCTCCATTTTTCTCAGCATAGCTTTCTATTAAATTCAAAAATCCTTCATTTTCTTCATCGTATAACTCATCAAATACTTCCTCTAACGCCTCATTTTTTATTAGATTGCATTCGGTCTGATTTCCTATTCTAAAATTCGGATCAATGTCTATCGAATTGAAGTTTGCTCTTATAACATCTAAACAGAAGGAATGTATTGTAGTTATATGAGATTTGTTTAAAAGTAAAAGTTGATGGTTCAAAAACTTGTACTCTTTTATTTTGTTATCTTCTTTGTTGTAAGTTTCAAGTTTTTTTAGAATTGCATCTCCTATTCTTTCTTTCATTTCAGAAGCAGCAGCATTTGTAAATGTAACAACAAGCAATTTATCTATATCTACTCTATTTTTTACATCTGTAATCATTTGGATGATTCTTTCTACTAACACAGCCGTTTTGCCTGAACCTGCTGCTGCAGATACTAATAAATTGCAATTTCGACTCACAATTACATCTGACTGCTCTTTTGTCCAACTCATCTTTGACACTTTAATTTCCTCCTTTCATTTTAGAATCATTCGTTGAATTATTTTTACTTTCGTTAATTAAATCTTTTCTATCTTCAATAGTTAAATCATTTTTCGTTAATATAATTTTTGTTGAATCATTTTTACTTGAATCATTTTTAATCTCTATGTTTAAATTATTTTCAGTTGAGTTTATCTCAGTTGTTTTCATACCAATTTTTTCTTTCATATTAAAAATAGCTGTATCCATTTTTACTTCAGCTATTTTATTGTAGTCATTGTCATTGAAATTAGGATCAAATCCACATATACTAGAAAATTTACAATAAACACACGCAGATTTATTTCCTTTTTTATAAGGAGCAATATCTATGTTTCCACTGAGAATATTCTTGTATATTTCCTTAGATTTAAAATTTACATAACCTCTAACTACTTCAAAATCATCGTAACTAAGTACATTCTTTTTCGATATATTGTTTAATTTTCCATCTTTCGTAAGTGTTATAGGAATTATATCTGATGTCGTTTCAAATGAATTATCTAATTTCTTGATAACATCTATATCATCTACTATTTTTCCTTTCATCCTCATTTTTTTAATAATATCTTCATTTATCTTTTCATCATCTTTGTTGCTTTTTATATCTATCATAGGATTATCTATTGTAAAATATAGCATAGCAGCTGGTTTTACATTTAATACTTTATCTTTATTTTCACTCTTCAAAATAGCATCTAAATACACCATAAGTTGAAGTTGGAGTCCATTGTATACATCTGTCAAATCAATATCCTTTGAACTTGATTTATAATCTACTATATTGACATATTTTTCGTTATCGTCAACATATGCATCTACTCTATCGATTTTTCCTATAAGATTTACTTTCTTTCCATTATCAATATCAATTTTGATAGGAGGATATTTTGATTTATTTCCAAATTCAGCTTCATAATCAACTGGTTCAAATGAACTATTTTTAATTTGATAACTCATTGTATTTATAACTTGAACCAAAGTTTTCTTTAATCTATATGATAAAAATTTATATCTATTAGAGCTATTCAAGATATATCCTGGAATTTTTGAAAGCATATTATCAACTATTTCAGAAACTTGATTGTCAATATAATCAGTATTTATTTCTGTCCAATTTTTATTTTCATCACTTATATTTTTTGAGAACTTTTCTAGTATAGCATGAGCGAATGTTCCAAAATCAGGTGGAAGAAATAAATGCTCTTCTCTTTCTTGTGCTACTAGACCATACTGAATAAAATAAGAAAAAGGACATTGTGAGTATTTTTCCAGTCTAGTGACACTTATAAAATCTGTTTTGTAAAGTTCTTCAACCTTTTTTTCTTCTAATTTTTCTGCTCTATTCGTATACTTAAATACTTTTAAAATATTTTTTGCAACTTCTTTATACTCGTCGTTATTCAGAAAATATTTGTATACATCCAACCAAACATCAAGCATTCTTATGTCTGTATTCTCATCTAAAAAATATTCTTTGAATACATTTATCATAAGATTGAATGTAGGATATTTTGATATAATATTTTTCTCAATAAATCTAACTTTTTTTGAATCCAGATCTTTTCTTGAATTTACCTTTTCATTTAAATCCTTATCTTTCTTTAAAGTAATATCTCGTTTTATATTTAATGCTTCTTTTGAAACAACATCTTCTTTTGAAACAACATCTTCTTTTGAAATAACATCTTCTTCTATTTCAAATTTACTTTCCAATAAATAAGATTTTAAATTTATATTAGGAAATATTTTTTTTAATTTGTTTATTATTGACGATGGTCTTAATGTTTTTCCTTCTGAATCAGATATCGGATATGAGATCATAATCTGCTCTTTTGAAAAAGTCATTGCCTTGTATATCAAAAATTGTTCTTCATAAGTCTTTGTTCTACTATCAATGTCTATTTCAATATTCTTTGATTTCAAAATATCTCTTTCTCTATCGTTTATCAAATTATTTTCACTTATTTGAAGAGGAAAAACTCCATCATT
>JAISUA010000052.1 GCA_031272305.1 Clostridioides sp. | reverse complement strand
TAACTACATTATAATATTTCTAGAAAAAAAAACAACTCCTTTGGCAGAAAAAGGTTAAAATGTTGTAGAAAAAGTATTTTTTGAATTAGTTTTGAAAATTATTTTAAATGTTAATTTTAAAGTGGAAAAATCACAAAATATTACTATCAAATTTTTTATGATTATGTTATCATATAAATAAAAATTCTAGTTTTGAATTTTGCATACTTTTCTAAAACAAAGTATATTCAACAATTTTAAGAAAGAGGTGTTTTGACAATTATTAATACAGATTTTTTATGGATTTTGTTTTTTTTACTATCTACTACTCTTGAATTTTATCTATTTATAACTATCATAGATTGTTTTTCTCATCCAAGAAGAAATCCTCTTCAAAGAAATTTATCTATAATATGCAGTGTTTTGATTATTATTTTGATGAATTTTTATGACTTAAAACTAGAATTAAAAATACCTATATCATTTATAGTTAGTTTTTTATTTTGTCATATAAATCACAATGAAAACAATATAAATTGCAGTAAAAGTAATATGAATTACAATAAAAATTATCTCTATTCATTGATTTTGACAACTATGTTCTTTATTGTATTATCCATATGTGATTTTTTGAGTCTTAATATAGTTAATATGATTTTCCCACTAGAAAGTATGCTGTCAACATTCGAAAATAATCATCATTTTATATACGCTTGTTTCGTCAAATATATTATATTACTTGTTTTTATTTTAATATTTAAAAAGTTGAAGAAGTCTACTTCTTTGAATTTTTTTGATAAATTAAATATAAATAAAAAATATTCTTATATGTTTCTATTGTTTTTAATAACAAGTCTATTTATTATTTTTATTATGTTTAAATTTGTATTTAATAATGACTACATAACACAAGTAGATAATTTTCTTATTATATTATTTATTCTTCTGTTTTGCGTTTTTTATTTTATTGTTTCGTATTTTCTATTTAAATTTTACAAAGTTATTTCTAAAAATCACTTATTAGAAAACAAAATGCAAGAACATTATGATTATTATTCTAATTTAGTGGATTCTAATTCTGAAACTAGACATATGCATCACAATATGAAAAATCACCTTATTTTGATAAAAAAGACTTACTCTTCGAAGGAAATATCTCAAAACAATGATATAGAAAACAAAAATATTTTATATTTAGACAATTTGATCAATAAACTTGATTCTATATATATTGAATTTGACACAGGAAGCTATATATTAGATACAATACTCTATGAAAATAAAAAACTATTTGATGATAAAAACATACAGTTTATGTTTTCGATTCAAAAATGCAATTACGATTCTTTTGACGATATAGATCTTTGTAATATTTTTTCAAATATATTTGACAATGCTTTCGAAGCTTGCAATAAAATAAAAAATAACAAAGAAAAATTCGTCAAATTCGATATTATGATTATAAAAGGAATCTTGAGAATAAGCTGTACAAATTCTAAGGTAAATCCTATTATAAAGAGATGGGAAAATATTATCACAGACAAAAAACATCCTAATCTTCATGGCTTAGGATTAAAAAATATAGGCAACTCTGTTTCGAAATATGGAGGCGACATGAGAATTTTTTATAAAGATCACATTTTTAATATATCAATAATCATCCCTTTGAAAGAATAAAAACGTCCTAATCTTCATAGATTAGGACTAAAAATATTCTACCACTTGCTATTTATCCAATTCATTGCTTCTTCTATATTATAATTATCAGCTACAGAATACAAATAATCTACCTGATCGAAATCATCAATATCTATATCTTTCTCATATTTTGTACTTATTCTAAAAAACCTATCTTTTAAAATCTTCTGCGAATAATCTTGACTAGCCATTGAAGTTGTTTCAAATATAAGTGAGATAATTGGCACAATTGATTCTTCAATACTTACTGACCACTCAAGTGCACCCCAATCCTCTGTGTTTCCTTTGATTCTATCAACAGACACTCCTGTTCCAATTGATAATAAATTGATGTCAGAAAAGTTTACTCCAAGATTGCTATCGTATACATATGTAATAGCAGCTATACTTGGATCATTCGCAATAAGGCTACCATCTACATGACCATTGTAACTTGGAAAATAAACTGGTGTAGCACAACTTTGCATGGCAACGTCTATTACTTTGGACTGTGAAGTAGATGAATTTGGTAAATTATTATAAAATATTGGTTTCCAACTACTTTTGTCGTCGCCAAGATATATAGAAGGAATTATAACGTATTTATCAAGATCTTCTAGTGTTAAATCTTTTGGAAAAATTTCGCTTAATTTTTCATATAATTTGTTGTTATTGTATTTAGGTCTAGTTATATCTTGATGTTTGTCAGAAAATATTTGACTCATAACTTCCTTTGAATATAATTTTTTGATTTGAGAAATATCCAAATTATAAGCAAGTGCCAACCCTATCAAACTTCCTGTCGACGTTCCTGCCAATAAATTTGTTCTATTTATAAGGTCTTTTGTCCTTTTTATTATCTTATCTAAAATTCCTACACTGAAACAACCTGTGATGCCACCGCCATCAAGAGTAATTATATTGAATCTTCTTCTTTTCATAATACTTCCCCCCTCTAAAAATGAATAATTCCATAATCTATATTATTTATTTTGAATACGATTTATTCTAATTTATATTATTTATTTTGAATATGATTTATTCTAATAAACAAATCTTTTTTGCAAACATATTTATTTTAAAATCTCCCAAAAAAATTTTCAATAATTAATAAAAGATTTCTCTTATCACTGTAAAAAAAGCTTGAAATATAGTACAATATAGTTTAATGATTAATTATCCAAATGATGTTAGGAAGTGAAAAATTGATTTATAAAGAATTTATAGATAATATAAAGAAACACGCTAAAAAACTTAAATGGCAAAAAGGTTTACAATATTTGAGAAATGGTCTTCTAGAAGATATAGATGTAGATGGAGCTTCAAGTTGTATAACAGTAAAAGCTATGGTAAATTCTGATTACTCAAATGAAGTTTACGCTAGTTCAATAGACTTTGATTTAATCAAACACAAAATTTCTCGTGCTTATTGTTCTTGTCCAGACTTTAGAAATAATAGTAGCTCTAATTCTATATATTTATGCAAGCATCTAGTAGCTACAGGAATAGCTGGCTCTGAAGAATTAGAATTCTACGAAAAAGAAGATCCTCTGATTTTTCGTTATCTTATTACTTCTGCTTTAGATCCAAATTCTCCTGAAGCAAAAAAATTCTTAGATGAAGTTGTTGTTCCTGAAGATGAAGAAGATTTTCTTGATTCAGATAGATTGCTCTCTAGTTTTAAAAATAACAATACAGAAAAATTAAATCTAAAAGTAAAAATTAATTTCAAGGAAGAAGAAGATTTTGACGAGTATGATGATTTCTTTTATGAAAGTATTTTCTTCAAAATATTAGAAGGAAGAGATGTTGAAAGTCCACTTGAAAAAAAATATCCTAAAACTGTAGATATATCTGCTGAGTTTAAAATTGGGTCTTCTAAAAAAACATACGTTGTTCGAAATATAAAACAGTTTGCAAGTGCAATTTCTGATGGAACAAAACTTACATTTACGCCAAATTTCACTTTTGATCCAAAAATACATTATTTCGATGTAGCTGATGATGATATTATCAATTTTATAGAAGCTTATGGAAATGCAAAGTCAAGTTATTATATGCATGCAAATGATAAAAAATATTTACAATTAAATTATGCTTCTTTAAAACAATTGTTAAAAATTTTAGAAAGTGCGAATAAAGATTTCGAGTTTATTTTCAACGATGCGGTTTTTACTCCTAAGATTAAACTTAATCAGTTACCTGTTATATTTAAGATTGAAAAAAATGACGATAAAATAGATTTAGATATGTCTAATTTCAAACCTACTTTTTTATCAAAAAAGAACGATATTATTTTATTTGATAAAAATATATATTTACTTAACAATAAACAATCTGAGAGTCTTAATAAAATAATGGATACTATCTATGAAGTGCACGCTGAACCTTTTGATGATATTTCTAAGATAAGTTTTGAAAAAGAACAAGTCCAAGATGTTTTTAATTATCTGATTCCAAGTCTGAATTCAGTTGTTGAGAATATAAATATAGATGAAAATATTAAAAAGAATATTACAAGTGATTTCAAAACAGAATTTTATTTTGATATTTTGAAAGATCAAATTTATTGCGATATAAAATTTATATATTACGCTTACAATAATAGTTATATATTACAGGACTTTGAATCTGAGAATACGACTAAGGACATTCTTAGAGAACTTGTATTTAATGAAGTAGAAAGTCCTAATGCTAACAAAAATAAAAAATTTGAAAAAATTAACAATAATATACTATATAAAGATAATCTTTCTATAATAGATGTTGATTTCAAGGAAAGTGTTAGTTTGAACAAAGATTCTGATAACAGCATCTCAACTAAAAATTTAGAATCTGAAAACAGTTTGAATGAAGAATTGAGAAATTTAACTTCTACAGAAAACTCAACTGTTATTTGTAAAGAAGTTACTTATAGCTTTGTTTTTTCTGGAAATGATGATGACCTTTTTAACTTTGTTGAGATAGGCATCAATAAGCTTCTTGATTTAGGAACTGTATATTATTCTAGTAAGTTCAAAAATAGAAAAGTATACTCTCACGAACACATTCACGCTAATTTTAAAAAAGATGAAAAAGGTCACTATTTCAAATTTGATTTTAATATAGATGATGTGAATCCTAAAGAACTTTCAGATGTGATTTTTGCGTTTAGAGAAAATAAGCGATTCTATAAACTTAAAAGTGGAAATTTTATTGATTTACAAGACAAGGAAACACAAGATTTTCTTAATTTGTTGGACAACTTAGGTGTAGAAGAAAACAAAAAAACTTACAGAATTCCTAATGCTAAGGCTATATATGTTCAAGATTACATCAAAGATAAAGATTTTGATTTTATAGAAGGAAAAAATATAATAGATGATATTTCAAATGGATTTAAAAATTTAAGTGAAATAAACTTTTCTGTTCCAGAAAATTTAAATGTATCTCTTAGAGATTATCAATTAAAAGGTTATAATTGGTTCCAAGTAATTGATAATTATAATTTTGGTGGAATACTTGCAGATGAAATGGGTCTTGGAAAAACAATACAGACAATTGCTTTTCTTACAAGTAAAAATAATGCAAAAAGTCTCATCATTACTCCTTCTTCTGTGTTGTACAATTGGAAAAATGAATTTGAAAAATTTTCTCCTGATTTGAAAATAATGATAATTCATGGAACAAAACGAGAAAGAGAACATGCATTTAAAGAAATACCTAATTATGATGTTGTACTTACAACTTATGGAACTTTTAAAAATGATGTAGATATGTATGAAGAAATGTTTTTCGATTACTGTATAATAGATGAAGCACAAAATATCAAAAATCCTACTGCTAAAATAACAAAGGCTGTTAAATCAATTAATTCAAAATCAAGGTTTGCTTTAACAGGAACACCTATCGAAAATAATTTAATTGAGCTTTGGTCTATATTTGATTTTATAATGCCAGATTATTTGTATAGTAATAAAAAATTTCAAAATACCTATATCAAAAAGGAAACCAATCTTCTTAATTTGAAGCAACTTATAAAACCATTTATATTAAGAAGAAGAAAAA
>JAISUA010000036.1 GCA_031272305.1 Clostridioides sp. | reverse complement strand
GAGTTGTAGTAGTAGACTTCTTTGCAGATTGGTGTGGACCTTGTAAGATGTTAGGTCCTGTGTTTGAAGAATTAGGTGAAGAATTAAAAGAAGATGCGAAGTTTCTTAAGGTGAATATAGATGAAAGTTTAGAAATAGCACAAAAATTTCAAGTATCTTCAGTTCCTACGATGTTAGTTTTTAAAGACGGCGTACCTGTAGATCAAATGATTGGATTTGCACCAAAAGAAAAAATAGAATTAAAAGTAAAATCACATCTTTAATATGTTTTTTTATGTGATGTAGAAATCAGTATTAAATGAACAATTTGTATTAGATTGTTTGGTATGAAATATCATAAAAAAAATAAGCTGATGAAATTGTTTTCAGATTCATTTGTTGCTTTTGCACTTTGTGTGAATGTAAGTTTCTAGTCGAATCTTTCAAACAACATTCATCAGCTATTATTATGAGAAGTGCATATGTATTATTATGAGAAGTGCATATGATAGAAAACTGATGTTTTCGTACTTCGAACCAAGCAAGAAAGTTTGCTAACGAAAATCATAGATTTTCTAGCTCACTTTTTTCAAGACTTGCAACATTGCTTTTAATATAATTTTTTGCAAGTCTTATTATAAATTATGACTACAGAAAAGGATTATTTTATTAAAAAGAATGGGTGATGTAATTGCGTTATGATATGGCGATAATAGGAAGTGGTCCTGCAGGACTTTCAGCAGCGATAAATGCTAAAATAAGAAATAAAAATATAATTCTATTTGGAAATAAAAATATAAGTAACAAGTTGACAAAAGCTCCTTTAGTAAAAAATTACTTAGGTTTTTACGATATAACAGGAGAAGAATTAAAAAAGAATTTTAAAAATCATATCGAAAAGATGAATATAGAAATAAATGAAAGTAAAATAACAGGAATCTATGCCATGGGAAAATATTTTTCTATACTATCTGGAAACGAAATGTTTGAAGCAGATTCGATTGTATTGGCGACAGGGATTGAATTTACAAAACAATTAAAAGGTGAAGAAGAATTTTTGGGAAGAGGCGTAGGATATTGTGCAACTTGCGATGCACCTCTTTACAAAGGTAAAAAGGTCGCTATAATTGGATATAATGATGAATCTGTAGACGAAGCAAATTACTTGAATGAGTTGGCTTCGAAAACTTATTTTATTCCAATGTATCCGAAAAAGAAAAAAATAGAAGACTCTGCAGAGTCGGTAAATGCTAATTCAAAAGAAAAAAAACTGGATAGTTCTGTAGAACTTATAAATGATAAACCAACAGAAATATTAGGAAATATGAAAGTATCAGAAATATCTTTTAAAAATAGTGAAAATATTGATGTAGATGGTGTATTTATTATCAAAGATAATCCATATCCTCATACATTGATGCCAGGAATCGAAACTAAAGAAGGACATATTTTGGTTGATACAATGATGAGAACTAATATAAAAGGATGTTTCGCTGCAGGTGACTGTGTTGGAAAACCGTATTCTTATATTAAAGCAGCTGGTCAAGGTCAAATAGCAGCACTTAGTGCTGTAGAATACTTAGATAATATGAAATAAAAAATAATAGTAGTTAAATTTGTTATCATAATTTAGCAAAAAATATTTTTAAAAGTATCTATATAGTTACTAAAAACTGTATAGATACTTTTTTATTTTAACTTGAGATAAGTCTTATTATGAGAACTGAATTTTCGTTGAAAAACGAAAATTTATGTTCGAATATCAAGACTTATTACATTGATTTTATTTCAACTTCCTATAAGTCTTATTATGAGAAGTGCATATGATAGAAAACGAATGTTTTCGCACTTCGAACCAAGTAGGAAAGTTCGCTAACGAAAAACATAGATTTTCTAGCTCACTTTTTTCAAGACTTATTACCTTGGTTTTATTTCAACTTCCTATAAGTCTTATTATGAGAATAAAATTATTTATCAAATTATTCATTTATTATTGACAAAACATAAAAATTAAATTATTATGTAAATTAAAATATTTTTTACATATAGAATTTAAAAATTTATATGAAAATTATAATTTTCTATTAGATTAAATTTTATATAATTTAAATTATAATCATTGAATTACGAGGTAAAAACAAGGAGGAATTAGAAATGAAGAATTATGAAAAATATCAGATTGGCTATTTTGTTCCGCCAATCAATGAGATGAAATGGACAAAGAAAGATCATATTAAAAAAGCACCTATATGGTGTAGTGTTGATTTGCGTGATGGTAATCAGGCTTTAATTGTACCTATGAGCCTTGAAGAAAAAATTGAATTTTTCCAATTCCTCGTTAAGCTCGGATTCAAAGAAATTGAAGTTGGCTTTCCAGCTGCTTCTAAAACGGAGTATATTTTTTTAAGAACATTAATTGAAAAGAATTTAATACCTGATGATGTGACTATACAAGTGCTTACTCAATCAAGAGAACATATTATAGAGAAAACTTTTGAAGCGATTCGTGGAATAAAAAAAGTAATCGTTCACTTGTATAATTCGACATCTCTTGCTCAAAGAGAGCAAGTATTTAAAAAGACACAAGATGAAATATTGGAGATTGCTACAATGGGAGCAAATCTTTTGAATAAATATAGAGAAACAATGCCAGAAAGTGATATTTCTTTCGAATATTCACCAGAAAGCTTCACTGGAACAGAGATGGAGTTTGCACTTAGAATTTGTAATGAAGTGATAGATATTTGGAAACCTACAACGACTAACAAAGTGATTATAAATTTACCAGCTACTGTTGCGATGTCTATGCCACATGTTTACGCTAATCAAATTGAATATATGAATGATAACCTTAATCAAAGAGAAAATGTTATTATTTCTTTACATCCACATAATGATCGTGGAACTGCAGTAGCTGATGCAGAACTAGGACTTCTTGCAGGTGCCGATAGAGTGGAAGGTACTTTGTTTGGAAATGGAGAGCGTACTGGAAATGTAGATATTATCACAGTTGCTATGAATATGTACTCACATGGAGTAGATCCAGAACTTGATTTTTCAGATATGCCTACAATTGTAGAAAATTACGAAAAATTTACAGATTTAGCTGTTCATCCAAGACAACCTTATGGAGGAAAATTAGTATTTGCTGCTTTTTCTGGTTCACATCAAGATGCTATAGCAAAAGGAAGGGCTTATCATGAAGAAAATAAACTTAACAAATGGACGATACCATATTTGCCAATAGATCCTCATGATGTTGGTAGAAAATACGATGCTGACGTAATTCGTATCAATAGTCAATCTGGAAAGGGTGGTATTGCTTATATATTAGAGCAAAATTACGGTTATTCTCTACCACAAAAAATGCGTGAAGAAGTTGGTTATTTGATAAAAGGAATCTCAGATGATGCTCATAAAGAATTATCACCAGAAGAAATATATGCGATTTTCGAAAATGAATATGTGAATGTATTTGTGCCTGTAGATATAACAGATGCTACTTTTAGGAAGATTTCTACTTATAAGAGTGATGATGGAATGAGTGTTGATATTAGCGTAACTATAGAAGGAAATGAATTTGAAGTGTCTGCTTGTGGAAATGGCCGTCTTGATGCTGTAAGCAATGCTCTTAAACAGACACCATATGTGTTTGAGTATAGTTTTGTTACTTATGCAGAACATTCTCTTGATGCAGATTCAAACTCAAGAGCATGTGCCTATGTTGCTATTACAGATGATAGTGGAAAACTTTATTGGGGTGTAGGCGTGCATGACGATATTATATACGCATCAATAAATGCGTTAGTTTCTGCTATAAATAGACAGGAAAAAATACTTTCTGTTGTGAAATAAGATATTTATCAACTTAAAAAAATCTATTGCTGAAAGCGTTGAAAAAGTAAAATAGAAAATTTTTGATTTTAGTTATCGAAATTCATACTTGTCTATAAAAGTATACTGATAAGCAAGAAATAAAATGAGATGCTTAAAATAATTAAAAGATAAAATGAAATGCTTAAAAAGGAGAAAAAAATGAATTATAAGGTTGCACTTATTTCTGGAGATGGAATCGGTCCAGAAGTTATTGAAGAAACGATTAAGGTTTTAGATGTAATTGCAAAAAAATATAATCACAAATTTGAATATAAAAATGTACTTGCAGGGGGTTGTG
>JAISUA010000226.1 GCA_031272305.1 Clostridioides sp. | reverse complement strand
TTATTTTTATCTATTCCGCCTAATATATCCTCAATTATCCTAGTAGGATTTTCTGTTCTAGGATTGTCTGATGTAATAAACGCTTTATCAGCATATTTTTGTGCTATAGCTCCCATAAGTGGACGTTTTTCGCTATCTCTATCTCCACCACATCCAAATACACATATAAGTTTACCTTTTGCAAATTCTTTTGCTGTTTTCAAAACATTTTCTAACGCATCTGGTGTATGTGCATAATCAACAATCACACTAAAATCCTTGTCATTTTCTACTGACTCAAATCTTCCACTCACGCCTTTTGTAGACTCAAGTGCTTCCTTGTAAACTTCCTTTGGAATGTCTAGTACATAACAAGCTGCTATTATAGCCAAACTATTGTAAACATTGAACATTCCTGGAGTTGGAACACATATATTTTCTTCATAAGTAGGTGTCACAAGCGTGTAAGAGACACATTTTCTATTTAAAACAATGTTCTTAGCTGTGAAGTCAGCATCATTTGAAATTCCATATGTGTAGCATTTTGTTTTCAGATTTTTTATATTTTCATATATCTTTTTTCCACCATCATCATCTATGTTTATAATATTTGCAAGAGATGTTTTGTGAAATAATTTTTCCTTTGCTTGTCTATAATCTTCAAGATCTTTATGGAAATCAAGGTGATCAGGTGTCAAATTCGTGAATATTCCAACCTTAAAATCAGTTTCATCTACTCTATTAAGTGCTAGAGAATGAGATGACACTTCCATTGCACAGTATTCACAATTGTTTGCAACCATATCCGAAAAATATTTTTGAAGTTCTACACTCTCAGGAGTTGTTGAATTTGAAATAATAGTATTTTCTCCATCAAAAATTTTTATAGTACCTATAAGTCCTGATTTTTTCTTCCATTTTTTTAATACATCTGTAAACAATGTAGATATACTTGTCTTTCCATTTGTTCCTGTAACACCTACTACAGAAATTTTTTTAGATGGATGATTATAAAAATTATCTGCAATAATTGCCATATCTTCTCTTGTATTTTTTACTCTTACAAATGTAGCTCCTTCTATAAAAATGTCTCCATTATCAGAAATATTATCTTCAACTAAAAACGCTCTCACACCTCTTCTGAAAGCATTTTCAATGTATTTATGTCCATCAGATTTGAATCCTCTTATACAAATAAACAGTGAACTGTCATTTACTTTTCTTGAATCATATTGTATATTATCTATATCTATATAAATATTTCCTCTTGTATCTAAAATATTTGTTCCGTTGATGATTTCTCTCAACTCCATAACCAAATTACCTCCTAAAAATCAACTGTTTCAAATTATGTTTTTTATTATTAAAATACATTATAATAATTACTAATTACTAATACACTTCGTTAAAGCTTTTATTTTTTTCTTTTCTCTTTTATATTTTTTCCTCTTTTATATTCTCTTTTTTCCTCATTAATTATATGTGTTACTTTTTACAAAGTGAATCACTAATAATGCTTGGTATATTGCAAAAAATGCTTTATAATAAAGATAGAAAATCTTGATAAAGGAGAAAAATATGAATACAATCAATGATAAAAAAGGATATTTAGATGATAATTTTAAAATTTTCCTTATAAATGATCGAAAAGACATTGAATTTGAGTATCATCACCATGATTTCAACAAAATCATTATTTTTTTAGGTGGAAAAGTTTCATATTACATCGAAGGAAAAAGATATGATTTAAAAAAATCGGACTTGCTTTTTATCAGCAACAATGAAATTCACAAACCTGTAATATCTCCTGATGAAAATTATAGTCGAATTGTAATTTGGATAAATAAAGATTTTTTGAATCATTTCAATAATTTTAACAATAAAAATGAAAATCTAAGCAATTGTTTTGAAATGGCATCTGCAAAAAAAGATTATCTTGTAGAAACTGACGATAGAACTTTAAAAAACATTAAATTATATATAAATAAAATAATCTATTCAAACGACAGCGATTTATTTGGAGGAGAACTTTTTAACCACTGCCTATTTGTAGAACTTATGATAACTTTGAATAGAATTTATCTAAAAAAAGATTCTGTTGCCTATTCTAGCAGTGAAATACTTTGTGATGAAATCGTACAGAAAGTTTTGGATTATATCGAAAATAACATATCAAATGATTTGTCAATAGATAAGATAGCCTCTAAACTGTATGTTAGTAAATATTATCTTATGAGAAAATTTAAAGCTCAAGTAGGAACTTCAATACATCACTATGTAATTCAAAAAAGACTTGTTCTTGCAAAAAACTTAATAAAAAATGGCGAACTTATCACACACGCAGCCGTACAATGTGGCTTCAATGATTACTCCAGTTTCGTTAGAGCATTCAAAAGCGTGTATAAAATGTCGCCAAAACAATTTAAAGATGAAGTTTATTTGTTCAATGATACAAACACAAACGAATAAACTATAGTAGCAATAGAAGTTCAGAAATATTTGTTTTCAACTTTTTTTTGAACTTCTAATAAAAAACTTATACTATTAAAAATTTTCGCTTACTACTTCTAAGTTGTTTTTTTTCACGAAATAACTTATTATGTCACTTCTTTTAATTATTCCTATAAATACATCTTGATCATCAACTACAGGGACAAAATTTTGATTGACAGATTTTGAAAGTAAATCTTCAATTTTTGAATCAATTGAAATAGGTGAATTGTCCCTTCTTCTTTTTATATTTGTAACAGGTGAATTCTTAAATTCTTTAATCTTATTTTCATTCGTTAAGTTTAAATTTTTCATAGACCAAAGCATATCCCCCTCTGTTATGGTACCAATGTAGTGCCCTTCTTTATTTATAACAGGTATTGATGTATACCTATGTTGTTCCATAATTTCTAATACCTCTTTTACAGAATACTCCTCTAAAATATATGCTACATCTTCTTTTGGCGTAAGAAAAAACAATACATTCACTTACTTAGCACCCCCTAATTTTTTAGTTTGATAATCAAAATTTTTTTAATTTTATTATCTATAATTATTTTAACATAAAAAAATATATTTTTATATAAAACAGAAATATTTCATAAAAATTTCACATTATAATCAAGTTAAGTTTTATAATTGTAAGCAACTTTAAGTTGATTATTAAAAATATAAAAATGATAGAATAAACGTTTGTGTAAAGTTTCTGTAAAAATTTTAAAAATTTATGAGAATTCGACAAAAGCAAACATTTGCATAGATTTTTGACACTGTCTCTTCTTGATTTATATTATTAAAAAACACTGTATTTTGTTACTGAAAATCGTAATATTTTCTTTGGAACGACAAAAAACCGCTATAAAGCGGCTTTTCTCTCATATTACTAGTTCTCTAATATATATGAATTTTAATTATAATCTAACAACATTAGCAGCTTGAGGACCTTTTGCTCCATCCACTACTTCGAATTCAACACTTTGACCTTCTTCAAGTGATTTATATCCTTCACCTTGAATTGCAGAGAAATGTACGAATACATCATCTTCTCCTTCAACAGATATAAATCCAAACCCTTTTTCATTGTTAAACCATTTTACAACCCCAGTTTTCATATTGTGAAACCTCCTAAGAAACATAAACTTTTATCTATAGTTTTCATAAATCTATAAATAATTATAGCTATCTATTAGCTTAGTACTACTTTAACACATAAAAATTTTTTTGTCAATTATTATTATTTTTATTTTTTTTTACTTTTAATAAAATTTTTATCTAACGCTAAAAATTTATGCTATTTGTTCGATTCTTCAATACAAAACCTTTGGAATTTAAATTTTTTATTTGATTTTTTAATGAAATTTAAATTTTTTTTATTTTTTTAATGCAAAACTTTTATTTTTTTAATATAAAACTTTCGACTTTTTTATACAAAACTTTATATAAAACTTTCGACTTTTTAATATAAAACTTTTGATTTTTTATTTTATCTATTCAAATTTATATTATTTTTATTTTATCTATTCTATTTATTTAATTTTATAATATGAAATTTTATCTTTTTGTCGTTCCAACCAAGATCCCAAGGAACTTGCATTCTATCTGTATTGTGACAAGTGACAAGAGGATATCCTTTAGAATCATATCCTGTAACTGTAGAAACATGAGTTATTCTACCACCTTTTTCGTAACCTACAAAATCACACGGCTCAAGTGCATAAGCTTCCTTGTATACCTCTTGATAAGTTCCTTTAGCTATTAAAGATGCTCTTCCACTGTTTAGAGCATAATTTTTAAATGCTTGAGCATTTACCCATGCTTTTGTTCCATCTCCATCTATATAGTTCCATATAGAATTCTTTTTAAACATTCCACTTTCGAACATTATTTGAGAAGCGAAATTGGCACAATCTCCACCTTTTGAATTGAAGTTTTTATAATTAGTATTAAAATTAAACGCACTTTCTCCATCTGTTAGAGTTCCAGAGTATTTAAAAGCATAATCAATTGCTTTTTTCTGAATTTCACTCAACTGCACTTCTTTCAACTCATAAGAATTTATATAGTTTTTTATTTCGTCAGAATCTATATTTTCCAAATTCAAAGAATCAGCAAAAGGATCTGTATACCATTCAGTTGTTATTATATAATTGCCATCAACATTTTTTACGTT
>JAISUA010000202.1 GCA_031272305.1 Clostridioides sp. | reverse complement strand
TATTGAACTCTTATTAGAAATCCTATTTTATACTAGTTATTTTTGTATTTCTTTATTTTTTATAATATATTTTTATATAATAATATCTTTCTTTATTGTTATTAAACCAGTTATTTTTGTTAACTTAGACATCTTTTCCCTCAGTCGATAAATGCCTATAGTTAAACTATTTCATTTTACATCAATTTTTGTATTTTTGTACAAATCATCTTTCGAACTAAATTATTTTTCTTATATTTTTACATAAAATTATCTTTCGAACTAAATTATTTTTCTTATATTTTTACATAAAATCATCTTTCGAACTAAATTATTTTTCTTCTATATTCTAGATAAATTTTTATTTTTAATTAAAATATCATATTTATCAACACGAATATAAAATGTGCTGCAACACCTGCACATATACCTCCGATTGTATGAGATAGTATTGCTTTTCCTGCTAATTCTCTTGAACCTAAAGCATCCATCATACCTATGTGTGTACTTAAATATCCACTCCAACACATACCCATAGCTGTAAACACTGCTATATCATTTGGTGTAACTACTCCATCTGATATGAATTTTGGTACTAAAGACATCGCTGCTCCAACTGCTCCTAGTGATGTTATTGGAAAAGCTATTGCTTCAGAAGATGTAAATCCAAACAACGGTTCTAATATAAATCTTATTTTTTCGCCTATAAATGGAAGTAATTTGACACCTTCATAAGCAGCACCTGTATAAACTTCTTTTCCTGTAGTTGGATCTACTGATGGTCCAAATGTAAGTATCATTACCAATGTACATACAACTAACACTCCTGGAATGATTGACATTCCCATATCAACACCAAGTTTTCCACCTTCAAGTATAGCATCCAATGTTCTTTGGAATACGTTACCCTCCCTAATTTCTCTAACTTCTTCCTCTACTACTTTGCTCTCACTTACTACTGTATCATCTGGATAGATCTTTTTAGTTTGCATAATCATAAGTCTTACACTTATTATACTTCCTATAATAGCACCTACATTTCCTATTATAGCAGGTATCATGTATTCTTTTCCTTGTGACATCATGAATGTTGTAACTATTAATCCCATACCAAAAGATGTTCCTAAATTACAAAGAGCTGGAATTTGATATCTTTTGAAATATCTTGTGAATGATTTATCCTTTGCAAAGGATATTATAGCTGGATTGTCTGAAAGATATGTCGTTATCGCTCCAGCGATAGCTGCACCTGGAAGACCATAAAGGGGTTTCATTAAGATTCTAAATATTCTATTGATCAAACAAATTACGCCAAATTCAGATAATAATGCACTTAATGCACCTGCTAGCACTGATAACGCCATAATCAAGAACACAGTTTGTAGAAGCAAATCATGAGCTGTTGCCATTATTACCTTGAACATCGTTCCTACGCCCATAATACTTCCTATATAACCAACACCTACAATAAGTACTGCTAAAAAAGCAAACGTTTCCCCGTTTATAGCTTTCACTGTTGTTTTCTTTTTTGCAGAACTTTTGTTTTCATTTTTCCCTAATTCTTTTTCTACTCGTTTTTTATTTTTTGTAATTGTATTTTCCATACTATTTGTTTATTCCCCTCCTAAAATTGTTTATAAACAAAATAGTTTGTGAAATAACTGATCTACTTTAATTATACTCTTTTGAAATATCGTTTTCAAGCATTTATTATTTATAATTTAATTTTTTTTCGAATTTCGGACATAAAATATTTACTTTATTTATAAATTTTACTCATCATGTTTTTATAAGGTACATAAAAAGGGTTGTCAGATCAAATCTTTCTCTGATCTAACAACCCTAATAGCAAACTCACAATAATTTTTTTACACATATTTTAATTAATTTTAAATAATTTTTCGTATATTTTTGATATACTTTTATTTTTTATGATTTTCCATATGTTTTTTAAATACTTTTATTTTTTATGATTTTCCATATGTTTTTTCATATACTTTTAATTTTTTGTGATTTTCCGTATATTTTTGATATACTTTTATTTTTTATGATTTTTCATACGTTTTTTGACATACTTTTGTTTTTTTAATCCTTTTATTTTAAATTTATTAAAGTACTTCTTTGTTTTCTTTTTTTCTTACGGACATCAACATATTAATGGCTGTATAGATTATTACTAATATAACAAGTATTTTTAATATGTCCATTGGCAAATTTTTAAATATTGTTACTGCTGAAATTACTCCCAACACTCCAAATATTGTAATTGGAATAGATACTTCTCTCGCATAATCATCTTCCTTTACAAATTTTATACTTGATGTTGGCATTAGCAATGCACAAGATCCCATCATTATAGGGAATGCTGCTGCAGGTGACATTCCTAACATATAAACCATCGCCATACATGGTCCATACAAACCTATCCCTGCTGTCATAAGTGCTCCTAATATAAAGTTTCCTACTACACCTATTACTAATTTTGTTCCTTCTAGACCAATTGAATCTCCACCCACAGGCATCAAATTTACATATGGATGAGACAAAGTCATTACAAATGCTGCTACCAAAAGTGCTATTGCTAAAATTATTTTTAGGATTCTATCATTCATCTTAGCAACAATACTTGCACCTACATAAGATCCTACTACTGCTGCACCTATCATAAGTATAAGTGTAAGTGGATCTACTGCAACAACTGCAGTAAATACCAAAGCTTCTGTAATCGTAGGTATTGAATGTGCTACATTAAGTGTTCCTGGAATTTTTTTATCTGGCACATCCATTTTTAAAAACTTAAATAACGCTATAGTAATTGCAAATGATCCTATTCCTAGAGTATCACATAAATCTGTAATATATCCTATTATCCCGCTTTTAACAACACTATATCCTGCTTTTAATTTACCTTCCTTTTTAGCTTTTGTGTAATCTCCTCCAAGTACTACAATTTGCGAACCTATTCCTAAAAGAAATAATGCTCTTAAGACATTTACTATCATACAAGGTTCCTCCTTTAGTATTTGATATGATTTTAACTATAATGTGCAAAAATATTCTGTTATATATAAGTTTTCCTACTTAATAAAAAGGATACTAGATATTCGCTAAAATTACAAGCAAATTTTTATTTTCATTTTAAAAATTATATTAATTTCAGAAATTACCGCAAATTATATTAAAAAATTACAAATTGCCACAAATAAGTTATATGTATATATCATTTTTTTCACTAATTTATGAAAAATTAATAAAATTATATTTTAATCTTTATTCAATAAAAAAGCTCACCTTTTGAAGTTTGATCCAACAAGGCGAGCTTTCTATTGAAAGTCATTCTTTAATTTTATAATTAGACTTTTTTTTATATATTTTTTAGTCTAAAGTTATTCTTTAATTTTAAAATTAGATTCTTTTATATATTTTTTAGTTTAGTTTACTTTTTCTTTGTCTTTATTTTTGATTCCTGATCTAAACATAGTTATAGAAGTATATATAATAACTATTATTACTAACCATTGTATCTTTTCAAGTGATAGTCCACTGAAGAATTTAACTGCTGCAAATACTCCAAGTACACCTGTTATACATATTATAAGTGATGCTTTTTTGTTGTAAGCTTGTTCTTTTATAAATTTAACACTTGCAACTGG
>JAISUA010000135.1 GCA_031272305.1 Clostridioides sp. | reverse complement strand
ACAGTTGCTTTGACTATCTTCCTTTATTTTTTAATCGTAAAATTAATACTTTTTCTCTTATAATTTTGCATAAAAAAACTGATGAAATTATTTAGGAGATTCTATTTGAGCTTTAATTTCACACAAAGTGCGAAATCAACAAACGAATCTAAAAAAATTTCATCAGCTTTTCAAAATATAAAATAACTTTTATTTTTCAAAATATCAAAGTTATCTTAAAAACTATAAATTTAATAAAACTATAGTTTTAACAATTTTTTTATTGAATTTTTAAAATTAAGTTTTAAATTAAATTTTTTAAATCTTAAAATTGAGTTCTTTGATTAAGTTTTTTTAATCTTAAAATTAAGTTTTTATTGCTTTTTAATACGTTTTTAATATATTTTTTGAATTAACTTTTTATATCATATTTATTCAAAAAAATTATAAAAATGTATTATTTAACAACTATATTTACTAATTTTTTAGGAACAACGATTACTTTTACTATTTCTTTTCCATTTATAAAAGTTTTTACTTTTTCACTTTCAAGTGCTACTTTTTCCATTTCATCTTTTGAAATATCAGTAGAAACTATTAGATTTTCTCTTACTTTTCCATTTACTTGTACTACTATTTCTACTTCATCTCTTACAAGTGCTTTTTCATCGTATTTAGGCCAAGAAATTCCAAATACACTTTCTGTATTACCTATCATTTCCCAAAGTTCGTCACCAAGATGTGGAGCAAATGGTGCAAGAATTACTACAACTGTTTCTATACATTCTTTAAGCACTGCATTGTTTCTTGTTTCTAATTCTTTATATTTGTATGTTTCGTTTATAAGTTCCATAAGTGCTGATATAGCTGTATTGAATCCAAATTTTGAGCTCAATTCTTCTGTTACTTTCTTAAGAGCATAATGAATTTGATATCTCATATCTTTATCTTCTTTTGTAAGTGTTCCGAATTCATAACTTCCTTTTGCTATATCTGAAAGTTCATCTACAAGTCTATATACTCTATTTAAGAATCTAAAACATCCTTCAACACCTTGTTCAGACCATTCCAAATCTCTTTCTGGAGGTGCTGCGAAAAGCACAAATAGTCTAGCTGTATCTGCACCATATTCTTCGATTATTTCTACAGGAGATACTATATTTCCTTTTGATTTACTCATTTTTGAACCTTCTTTTAAAACCATACCTTGA
This sequence comes from Clostridioides sp., assembly GCA_031272305.1. Taxonomy (GTDB): domain Bacteria; phylum Bacillota; class Clostridia; order Peptostreptococcales; family Peptostreptococcaceae; genus Metaclostridioides. Next base: position 4,675 of record JAISUA010000135.1, on the reverse strand, counting down.
GTTAGAAGATTTTTAAAAGGTTCTTTGAAACTCAACATTCCAACTTTATTAAGTGCTTTTACAAAGAATCTTGAATAAAGAAGGTGAAGGATTGCATGTTCTACTCCTCCTATATATTGATCTACAGGATGCCATTTGTCAACCAATTCTTTGCTGAATGGTTCGTCTGTATTTTTATTATCGACATATCTTAAGAAATACCAAGATGAATCAACAAATGTATCCATAGTATCTATTTCTCTTCTTGCTGGCTTGCCACATTTTGGACAAGTAGTATTCATAAATTCTTTTGAAGTTGTAAGAGGAGATTCTCCTTTTCCTGTAAATTCAACATCAGTAGGAAGCATAACAGGTAGATCTTTTTTATCTACTGGCACTATTCCACAATCGTCACAATACACTACAGGTATAGGACATCCCCAATATCTTTGTCTTGAAAGCAACCAGTCTCTAAGTCTAAAATTAACTGTTCTTTCTCCTATTTTCATATTTTCTATTTTATCAAGAATTTGTTTGAATCCTTCTTTTTGAGAAAGTCCATTGAATTCTTCCGAATTTATCATTGTATTATTTTCATCTATTACATCTATGATTTCAATTCCGTATTTTTGTGCAAATTCTCTATCTCTATCATCGTGAGCTGGCACACCCATTATCATACCAGTACCGTAATCAGGCATAATATAATTTGCAATCCAAATAGGAATTTTTTTACCAGATAGTGGATTTATAGCGTATTTTCCTATAAACATACCTTTTTTCTCTGTATCAAGAGATGTTCTTTCAATTTCATTTGATTTATGCACTTCTTCAATAAATTCATTTACTCCTGCTTCATACTGTGTTCCTTTTACCAATTCCTGTACAAAACTAAGTTCAGGTGCAAGTGTCATAAATGTTACTCCATAGATTGTATCTGGTCTTGTAGTGAAGATTTCCATAGTTTTGTCTGTTCCTTCTATTTCGAACTTAATATTTGCTCCTTCACTTCTACCTATCCAGTTTGCTTGCATTAGTTTGACTTTTTCAGGCCAACCTTCTAGCTCGTCCAAATCATCAAGTAATTCTTGTGCAAAATCAGTAATTTTGAAGTACCATTGTGCAAGATCTTTTTTAGTTACTCCTGAACCACATCTTTCGCATTCTCCTTGTATAACTTGTTCATTTGCTAGAACTGTTTCACAAGAAGGACACCAATTTACAAGAGATTTTTTCTTATAAGCATATCCATTTTCTAAGAATTTCAAGAATATTTCTTGAGTAAATCTATAATATTCTGGAGATGAAGTAATTACTTCTTTATCCCAATCATAACTTCCACCTAAAAGATTTAATTGTTCTGTCATTTCTTCTATATTTGAAATAGTCCAAAGATTTGGATGTACACCATTTTTAATAGCTGCATTTTCTGCTGGAAGTCCAAACGCATCAAATCCCATTGGATGAAGTACATTGTATCCTTCCATTCTCTTAAATCTTGCAACAACGTCACCTATTGAATAGTTTCTAACATGACCCATATGAATTTTCCCTGATGGATAAGGGAACATCTCTAAGCAATAATATTTTGGTTTGTCATCAGAAGTTGTATCCATTTTGTATTCTTTTGTTTCTTCCCATCTTTTACGCCATTTTTTTTCAATTTGTTTAAAATTATAAACTGACATTCACATTTCCTCCTACTTAATTTGTTTTTTTATTTCTGAAAAAAGCATTAAAAAAATCCCCTTCTCTAAACTTGACGTTTAGGGACGAGGATATTATTCGCGGTACCACCCTAATTAGCTTGCTAATATATAAGCAAACTCTCTCTTGTAGCTTTTAAACCTGCTAAGGTAATTGAGTTTTATTCGACAAGTTCAGAAATATATAATGTTGATTCTCACCAACCATCAACTCTCTTAAAATATATATTTTCCTACTACTTCGCCTCAATTTTTAATTTTTTATGATAATATTTAGAATACTAACATAATTATTCACTTATGTCAATAAAATATACTAAAATATTTTAAAAAACTTCATATTTTATAGCATACTTTTAAATATTTACATGAAATACTTTATAATTCTTCTATATCAATTGAAGGAGCATCTTTCCAAAGTTTTTCTAAATTATAGAACGCTCTGTTTTCTTCATCAAATACATGTACTATAACATCCATATAATCAAGAAGCACCCATTGTTTTGTATCAAGACCTTCTTTTCCTCTAGGTTCTATACCTATTTCTGACAATGCATCTTCAACAGAATCAACAACTGCCTTCACTTGTCTTTGAGATGAAGCTGTTGCAATCACAAAATAATCACAAAGACTTGATACTTCACTGATCTTGATTATAGAAATATCAGTTCCTAACTTATCATCAATAGCTCCATAAATTAACTTAACCATTTGTTCAACACTAACTTGCTTTTCTTCCATTTAAATTTTTTCCACCTTTCAAATAATGTGTAAGTTTTTTATTTTTTTCTTATTTTTTTCTTATTTATCTTTATTATTTTTTTCTTATTTTCTTTCTAATTCTTATTTCTTTTTTTATTTTTTCTTATTTTCTTTCTAATTCTCTCAGTATATAATTTCTTGCACGTACAGATCTAGGATGTATCTCTCTATTTTTCTCAATTACATTTATAAGAGTATTGTTAAATGATAAAAGCATAGCTTCATTCAATTTTCCTGAATATGCAAGCTCTCTAAGTCTAGGTAAATCATCAGAAAAATCTCTTCCTTCTTCAATCAAGTCAGCAAGATAGATTAATTTTTCAAGCAAACTCATATTTTCTCTGCCTGTCGTATGATATCTTACAGAATTGATTACATCTTCATCATCTATTTCAAATTCGTACTTAACAATATAAGAGCCTATCACACTGTGAGATAATGCTCTATTTCCGTCTTCCATACTATCAAGATAGATTTCATACTTAGAAATATAATCTTTTATCTGAGTATCGCTAAGACATTTTCCTGCATCGTGAGTAAGACCAGCAAGATAAGCAACATCTTCATCATAACCATAAACTTTTGCAAGTTTTTTTGCACATTCAGCTACTCTGTAAGAATGTTTTAATCTTCCTTCTTTAAGCAATATCTCTAATTTATTTTCTATCAAATTCAATTTGCTATCTTCTAAATTCATATCTTATCTCTCCAAACTGTAAATTTTTTTGTCTTTTAAATAGGATTCTACTTTATAAGGAACTAAATATCTAATAGATTTTCCTTCTTGCAACTGCTCTCTAATATAAGTTGAAGAAACATCTATTGAAGGAACATATACAGAAATTATTTTTGCATTGTATTTTTTTATTAATTTTTCTATTTGCTCTTGAGATTTCAAAAGACTTATACCTGGTCTTGTAGCAGCTATAAAAGTCGCATAAGCAAAAATATTTTCTACTTGTTCCCACTCTTCTATACTACAAATAACATCTGCACCCGTTATAAAATAAATATCAGCATTTTTATATTTTTCTTTGAGATACTTTAGTGTATTTATAGTGTAAGTCTTTTGCTTTGATTTTATTTCGAAATCAGACACAACAAAATAATCGTTGTCTAGTGTAGCAAGCAATGTCATATTGTATCTTTCATGCTTATCAGGTATATTGCTTTTGTGTGGAGGATTTCCTGATGGCATAAATACAATCACATCGAGATTATATTTTTCTCGTATAAATTCATTCATAGCTAAATGAGCAAAATGAATAGGATCGAAGGTCCCTCCAAAAATTCCAAGCTTAATCTTGTCATTCCTGTTTTTTAAAAACTCAAGTTTTTTTTCGTTTACCGAATTTGCATAAGCAACTACGGAATCTATCTGCATTTTTATTCTCCTTTAAACTTTAAAATGTTATAATATATATTGTAACATTTTTTTTATTATCTTGAAAAAAAATTTATAGTAAATTGAAAGGATTTTTGATTTTATGCCGATAATTACAAAACTTGAATATCAAGTAAAAGATAAAAATAGAGTAAATATATTTGTAGACGATGAATTTTTCGTTGGAATTTACGCAGATTTAATATATAAATACAATCTAAAAAAAGGCGACGACATTCGAAAAACAAACTTGAAGGAAATAATGGAAACAGAGATGTATATGAAAGCTAAAGAAAAAGCTCTTAATTTTATTTCTCGTTCAGCGAAATCAGAACACGAAATAGTTAAAAAACTTTCTTCAGACTTTGACGAACAGACTGTAGACAAAGTCATTGCTTTTTTGAAAAAATATAATTATATCAATGACAGCCAACTAGCTCATTCAATAACATCTGGAAGTGTAAATGTAAAGAAAATAGGGAAAAATAGAATACAACATAAATTAAAACAAAAAGGAATCTATTCTGAAGATGTGGAAAATGCTCTTGAAGAAATAGATCCTGACACAGAATATGAAAATGCTATGTATCACGCACAGAAAAAATTTAATCAATTAGCTAGAAAATTTGATTTATTCGATGACGAAGAAGAGGAGGAATACGTTAAATATGACGACTATGAAACAAGACAGGAAAAATATAAAATCAAACAAAAAATTTATCAAAGTTTATTTTCTCATCTTCAGTATAGAGGATTTGACTTTGAACTTATAAAAAATATCATCAGTGAGATTTTTGCAGAAAATAATCTATAAAAAATACCATCAGTGAGATTTTTGCAGAAA
>JAISUA010000106.1 GCA_031272305.1 Clostridioides sp. | reverse complement strand
TAATAAAATAAATTATTTTTATTGAATAATAATTGACTTAAATAAAATGATAATATAAAATTAACTTGTAGGACAACCTACATATTTTTTTATTTAGGAGGCATTGATATGAAAATAACAAAAGTAGATGTTATTGCGTTAGAAAAAGATATGAATTGTGGAAATAGACCTATCATTTGTAGAATACATACAGATGAAAACGTTTGCGGGTATGGAGAAGCTGCTGTTGCCATTGGATGTGGTGCAAATGCAGCATATGAATTTATAAAAGATCTTGCTCCACTTATTATTGGTATGGATCCATTTGACAACGAAGTTATTTGGGAAAAGCTTTTTAAGCTTTCTTTTTGGGGACAAGGAAACGGTGCAATTGTTATGTCAGCAATTAGTGCTATAGATACAGCTTTGTGGGATATAAAAGGCAAAGCTCTTAACCTTCCTCTTTATAAATTGCTTGGAGGAAAACAAAGGGAAAATTTACGTTGCTATGCTAGTCAACTTCAATTTGGCTGGGGTTGCGAAACTTTTAATCCTGCAAAAGCACCAAGTGGTAAGCCTGAATTTTATAAACAAGCTGCTTTAAATGCCGTTGAAGATGGATACAATGCAATCAAAGCAAATTTTATTCGTTTTGACGAAGATGGAAATATTCTTCCTTATTTAAGTACTACTGCTCATCTTTCTAAAAAAACAATGAAACTTGCAGAAGAAAGATTGTATGCAGTAAGAGAAGCTATCGGCTCTGATATAGATATTATTATTGAAAATCATGCCATGACTGATTCGTCTACTGGCATACAGTTTATAAAAATGGCTGAAAAATACGATATTATGTTTTATGAAGAACCTTGTACTCCACTAAACACAACTTTGTTCAAAAAAATTAGTGAAAAAACAGATGTTCCTCTAGCAACAGGAGAAAGAACTTATTCTAGATGGGGATTTAGAGAACTTATTGAAAATAATACTCTTACCGTTATTCAACCTGACATAGGAAATTGTGGAGGTATTACTGAAGCAAAGAAAATTGCTGATATGGCTCATATTTATGATATAGGTGTTCAATCTCATGTTTGTTCAAGTCCTATAGGTGTTGCTGTAAGTTTGCATCTTGAAGCAGCTATACCAAACTTCTATATTCATGAACATCATTTAACTAATACTACTCCATTTAATATTAGTCAATGTAAATATAACTATCAACCTGTTAATGGTTATTTTGAAATTCCTGAACTTCCTGGTATAGGTCAAGAAATATCAGATGATGCACTTAAAAAAGCTCGTATAGAAACTATTAATTAATAATACTTTTATTTTTGTGAGGAGGCTGCTCTCTATGAGTAATCATATAGCTAGTGAAATTTCTAATAATAATTCTCTTGAAACAAAGAAACTTGGAATAAAAGAACTTACATCTTTATCAGCAGGACAAGTAATTGGTGCAGGCGTGGTAACATTAGTTGGGCAAGCTATAGGACTTACAGGTCGTTCTGTATGGTTAGCATATATGACTGCTATACTTATGGGATTTTGTATTATTTTCCCTTATTTGATGCTTAGTAGTATGATCAGAGTTAAAGGTGGAAATTATAGTTTTGTTGCTGCAGTACTTGGAGATACTTGGGGAGGAGTATATGGAATGGTATTTACTTTGAATATGCTTGCTTCTGGAATGTTTGGTATTTCAATGGGTACATATATTAATTCTATTATACCAAGTGTACCAATAACTCCTACTGCCATCGTTACAGTTACTCTATTTTTCGTTTTGAATCTTAGTGATGTAGGTATTATTGCAAAGGCTCAAAATTATATGACTATAACTTTGTTAACTGGTTTAGCTCTTTTTATTATAATAGGTATTTTTAAACTTCAACCAGGAACTTTTAATTTTTCATCACCAGATTATTTTACAGGAGGCAAAAGTGGATTTTTGGCAGCTGTTATGATGCTTGTATATTCTTGTACAGGACATTCCTTTGTTGTTTCATTTTCAAAAGATGCAAAAAATCCTAGACGAGATGTTCCTTTTGCTATAATATTTGCAACTATAATTATCTTAGTTGTATATTGTTCAATTGCACTTGTTGATAGTAATATATTACCTATAAAAGAAGTCACAGCAAGACCTCTTACTGATGTTGCTAAAACAATTATGTCTAAACCTCTTGCTTACGCTTTTGTAATAGGTGGACCAATAGCAGCACTTGCAACAACACTTAATTCTTCGTATGGAGTCTTTTCAAGACCAGTTGCTCAAATGTGTGCTGATGGATGGTTTTCAAAATCACTAACTAAAAAAAATAAAAACGGTGTACCTTATAAAGTTATGTTCGTGATGTATGTAATATCGATTTTACCTATTTTATTGGGATTAAATATCAAGGAAATAGTAAGTAATGTTGTTCTTGTAGCTAGAATCGCTGATATTGTTGGAGTTGTAGCAGTTATGTTCGTACCTAAAAAATTGCCAGAAGCGTGGGAAAATAGATATTTCAAAATACCTAAATCTTTGTTTTACTTGCTTATGACAATTTCTCTGATTGTATCTTTGACATGTGTAATTCTTTCGCTTAGAACTATAACTCAGACTCAAGTAATAGCAACAGTAATATTATTAATTGTATTTTTTGTTTATTCAACAATTCGTCAACGTAGTGGTAAGGTGAAGATGGAAAAAAGTTATGAATTAAACTAAATTGATTCAAATTAAAAAAATTATGAATTAAACTAGATTGATTCAAATTAAAAAAATTATGAATTTAACTAATTTCATTTGGATTGATGAAACTTATCAATTGAACTAATTTGATTTAAATTGGAAAGTTATCAATTGAACTAAATTGATTTAAAAATATTTGTCTACTGACATATAAAATTAAATTAATGTTTTATATTAGATTTTGTAGTATTATATATTATGAAAGCTGATGAAGATTATTTGGAATATTCGATTTTGTCTTGTTTCATATTTTGCCTTATTTCACTATGAGAACTTACACTTAAAATTGAA